>NZ_JBRCAD010000117.1:0-46987 GCF_053493415.1 Trichothermofontia sp.
GACAAAGCTGCTTCAAGATCAATTTGACAAGCTTCGGGAATGAGGCTATCATAGAACATCATTTTTTATTTGTTAGAGGACAGAATACTGCATTCTGTCCCTTTTTTCCATCGCTTAACCTAACTTTCAACACTTCTGCATCTCAAGGAGAACTATTACCGTCATCAAACTGCGGTTACTGAGGCTCGAACACTCAGGGAAATTGGTAATCTCAGTCAAGATAAAGCTAAAGGTTTTGTCGCCTATATTTATGCAGATGGTAACAATATGGGTGGCTATATTCAGCGCTCTATTACCACACCCCAAGGCTATCAAAAATTCAGTGAGGATGTGTTTAAGGCGGTCCAGGAATCCGTTTACCGTGCGATCGCTCAGCATTTACATCCTCGTCAGCTTCAGGGATTAACTGATGCTGATAACCAGCATCGCAATGGCGAGTGGGTCCATCCGATTGAAATTGTCGCGATAGGTGGTGATGATGTACTATTGATTGTACCAGCAGATCAGGCATTGAGTATCGCTAAGACGATAGGTGAAGAATTTGAAGCTTATCTTCAAAACATTAATTTAGATGATGGTCAGTATGTATATCGTGCAAGTCGGAGCTACACCCCCAACCAGATCCATCGCTATACTGCCTCCGATCTCAGGCAAAATCTCAGCGATCGCGATTATCAATGCCAACTTAGCTTATCAACTGGAGTCTTGATTACAGCAGAAGACACCCCCATCTACTATGCAGAAGATCTGGTTTCACAACTACTGAAATCAGCGAAGAAACGTGCTAAGGATTTACGAAGTAGAGGATATCTTGGTGGTACGATTGACTTCCTAACCCTTAAATCAATTACGATGTTGAGTGATAAAATTGAGGCTTTCCGTCAATCTGGGTTAACTAAGAGGCTGCCAGAGCGGAATCAAGTTCTGAAACAGTATGCGGCTCCTTATACTTTATATGAGATCGGTGGCTTGCTCGAAACTATCAAAGCATTAAAACAAGCCCAATTTCCTAAATCTCAGCTTTACCAAATGCGTAGCCTACTGGCCCAAAGTAAACAAACAGCTATCCTCAACTATCGTTATTTTCGCGTTCGGATGTCGGAAGCGAGTCAACGTCTGCTTCAACAGAAATTTGAGGAGCCTTGGTGTAAGGCAAAGACCAATAATGGGAACCTTGCACCCTGGATGTCAATACTGGATGTAGATGGGGCAACTGGGGATGGGACAATTTACGAAACAATCTGGCGAGATATCGTTGATCTGTATGAATTCATTCCGGTAGATGAGGTGAACAATCCCACTCCAGGTTTAGCTGGAACGATGGTGGAGGGAGCCTCATGATTCAACTAGCAGACCTTACCAGTGGAATTGAGTCATTTAGCATTACAGCGGTTGTGGATACGGCCCTGTGTGTCGGTGCGGGAGGATCGTCCGGTTCTCTAGCAGATAAACCCATTGTGCGAAATGCTGAAGGGAATTTAATAATTCCAGCTTCTCAGGTTAAAGGACGGTTACGCCATGAGTGTGAAAAACTAGCGCGAGGTCTAGGTTGGCCCATCTGTGAGACCCCTGTGGCTGGGCAAATGCGATTGTGGCGACAGTATGCCGTGCCGCCAGAGTTTGTGCGACCAGAGTATGAAGTTCCTGGTTATCCCAACTCCTACCACTGTTTGATTAGTCAAATTTTTGGTGATCCGATTTTACCGTCACGGATTATCTTGGATGATTGGGTCTGTACTGAAGATTCAGGGAGTTTACCAGAGGTAATGCGGCCTGGTGTTAGCATTAATCGCCGTCGGGGTACAGCGGAGGAGAAAAAGTTGTACTTCTTGGAAACGTCGCCAGTAAATGCCCAACTGCGGTTTCAGGGGAAATGTTACCTTCTACCCAGTCTTACCCCCGATCGCCCGGATTATGCAAAAGCGCTAATTTGGGCTGCTTTTCAGCACATTCATGCCCTAGGAGGTAGCAAGTCGGCGGGATTAGGGTGGCTCCACTGGGAGTTACCTGATATTGATGAGGTTAGAGCAGAGGTATGGGATTTTTTGGCGCGAGGGATGTCTAATGTATCAAATTGATTTGCAGATCAAGGCCCTAGCACCTTTAGCCATTAATCGCTGGAAGCCGGGTGGTTCGATCAGCGAAACGGAAGACTATATTCCGGGGAGTGTCCTACGGGGCGCGATCGCGGGACAAATTCTACGGGAAGCAGGCCGAACTTCAGAAAACCTAACAACGAATGGTGGTGATTTTTCAGCTTTGTTTTTGGGTGATTGTCCGGCTATTTTCCGTAATGCCTACCCTGCCAATATTCCTGATAAACCTGTGTCCCGTGGGTTAGAGGTGAGGTATTTACCCGCAACGGCTTTAAGTTCTAAAGCTAATCCAGGCTTTAAAACTAGCTCTGACGCTGAGGGGGTATTTGATACCCTGATCGATCGCTACTGTGCCCAAGTCTGTGGGCATCTCTACGATCCCTGCACACCAAACGGCGATCGCACGGAAGCTTTCAGTGGACTTTATTGTTGTCTAGGCAAAAACTACTATACGCCCAAGATTAACAAACGCTTACTCACACGGGTTGGGATTAACCGGCGACGGGCTACCGCAGAAGAAGAAATTCTGTACAGTACCCAGGTGCTGAATGAATCGAAACGAGATGAGCCTGTCTGCTACCACTCGGTAATTTTGGTACCCAATGAAGGGTTAGCTCAGCAGTTGCAGCAGTATATTAACGATCGGGCTTCCCAGTTTCGGATAGGTGGTTCCAAGTCACGCGGTTTAGGTGCTGTTGAGATTCTAGCGTCAGTGCCAGTCATCAAAACGCCTAATGTGAGATCGCGCGTCGAAGCCTTTAATCAAGCATTGCAGCAGCGTTGGCAACAGTGGGGAATTTTTGGCCCAGCCCGCGATCAATTGGCCATCGATCGTACTTTTTTCACGCTTAACCTCCAAGCAGATGCGATCTTGGTAGATAACTGGCAACGGACAACAGTGATTTCCCCTGAGCTGTTGCAACAGGTTGCCCATATAGCTGACGATTCTTTGCACTTAGAGGTTGCCTACAGTAGTTATGACTATCGTGGTGGCTGGAATGCAGCTTGGGGGCTGATGAAGGATATTGAGTTGATCACGAATAAAGGAGGTACTTATCTTTACAGTACTACTAACCCTGAAATGTGGTTTTCTGCTTTAGAGCATCTAGAACTATTAGGCGTTGGTGAACGCACTTCTGAAGGCTTTGGACAGGTAAGAATTTGCGATGAGTTTCACTTAATATTAAGGGAGAATGCTGTATGATGAATGCTAAGATTGCTTTAAAAGTTCAGAAGGCAATTCGTGCGGTTGAGGATGATTTAGTCATCTGGATTCAAGATGCCTTGGATAATGCGAGCTATGCAAAAGCTACGGGGGAGTCATCCGAAGCTAAGGGAAAAACTAAGGAAAGTACTCAAAAGCTGGAAGAGTCTCAGTTCCGCAATTTAGTTCGTGTTGCTAATGCTAGTGATAGTCCAGAGGTGATTAAAAACTTTTTGCGTTATCAGGTAGGGAGAGATGACAAGTGGGGGCGAGGGAAGAATTCTTTGGCACAACGGATCGTCAGTGATATTGATGGCAATCTTAAAAAAGCCGCAGAGGAAATTTCCACACAAAATAACGCTTCCCAGAAAGTCATTTGGATCGAACTCATCCGACGTTATCTTGGCTACGGTTCTCGTTATCTTAAGTATCTGAATCCCAGTAAATAGTTGTATATCTCAGGAATATAGTTATTATGGCTAAGATACTCATTTCTCCTTTAGGAGTGGGCGGTCGCTTTAAGGGAACCTCTCAAAGCGAGAGAGAATATCGCCCTGCACAGTATGTATTTGAAGATCAATATTATCCAGAGAGTCGTTTTGTTGCATCAGTGCTTTACAAGCATTTGCAGATTGACAGTATTATATTTATTGGAACAGTAAAGTCAATGTGGGAAGAGGTTTACAGATTTTTTTGTGAAGAAAAATTACTGTCTTTTGATCAAGATTATTGGTTTGATCTAGCCAAAAAAATCGATCAACTTGACCATAAAAGTTCACTTGAAGAGATTGATCTATCAAGTGTAGAAGCTGTTTTAGGTAATAGATCTAAGTGTTTACTTATTAGATACGGTTTGACTGAAGATGAAATCTGGTTAAATTTAGAGAAGATTGTTGAGGCTATCCAGGAGCTACAGGAAGGTGATGAAGTGTATCTCGATATTACACACTCTTTTCGTTCTCTTTCGATATTTCAATTTCTAAGCGTTTTATTGATTTATGATCTCTTTCCAGAGAAGCAAATTAAGATTTCAGGTGTATATTATGGGATGCTAGATGTTTCATCAGAATTTGACGGAAAAACTCCTATTATCAATTTGATGCCATTATTTGATATGGCTCAATGGATCAAAGGGATATACAATCTTAATCAATTCGGCAATGGTTATCTAATTGCTAATTTACTCCGAGATCGAGAATTGCCTGATCTTGCAAGACGTATCGAAGACTTTTCTGACGTAGTTAATATTAATTATCTTTCTAATATTAGCCAAAAAGCTACTGATCTTAGGAGTGGACTAAATCAAAATCTACCAACTCCTCTCAGCTACCTAAAGCCTGAGATTGATAGATTTACAAGAAATTTTTTTGGTGGTAATATTCCTAGCTCGAAACTACAGCTTCAGGTTGCTAAATGGTATTTTGAAAACAGGCGCTATGCAACTGGATATATTACTCTAGCTGAAGCATTGATTACCTATGCTTGTGAGCTAGAAAATAAGGATAGTACAGTTAAGGACTATCGAGATCGAATGAAAGAGGCTTTACATGGAGAACGTCAAAATACTGACTTGGCTCGCTTGTTCTTCAAGGTTAATCCCATTAGAACAGCTATCGCCCATGCTCGAATTGATAAACAATTACCTAGTTATCAAAGTGCGATTAATCAGGCTCAAGCATATATCCAGGATGCCGAAAAGATTTTTTTGACAGGAACTTTTAGTATGCCGAATTAGAAAGATATAAAATGCAACTTCTTTCTCAGTATTTTCTAAGTTCGTGAAAATTTACAAATTGACTTATGTTTGACACCTTCAAAAATCGATTGGAGTTGGCCGGGACACTGATGACAGTAACTGCTCTCAGGATTGGTGCAGGGCGATCGACAGAGCCAATTGGCTGTGATCTACCTGTTCTAAAAGACAGCTTGGGTCAACCCTTAATTCCGGGATCTAGCTTCAAGGGAGCCATGCGATCGCGCCTGGAAAGTTTCCTGCGTGGCATTCATGATTCACTAGCTGATGATCCCAGTGAACTCACTTCTCCCCGTCGCCAAAATGAGATTAAAACGCTCAAACAGAGATATGGAGACGATGCGACGCTAACAAACCAGATTCTCCAATTTACTCGTACAGATAGAATTTCCTATCTCTTTGGTGCACCGTGGCTAGCAGGCAAACTACAAATCCGAGACTTAACCGTAAAACCTGATGATTGGTTTGACCAATATGAAGAACGGGATGGGGTTGCTATTGATCGGGACACGGAGACAGCGTCAGATGGTAAACTTTATGACTTTCAAGTGGTGCCTGCGGGAACGCCCTTTGCTTTCCAGGCTATCGTTGAAAATGCCGAGGATTGGGAACTGGGGTTGTTAATGATTGGCCTGCACCAATTTGAACAACAGATGATTCCCCTAGGCGGTGGGCGATCGCGGGGCCTCGGTGTGGTTGAGCTAAGCATTGATCACGTGTGGTGGGTTGATTGCCGCAATAACCCCCAAGCTTTAATTACCTATCTCCAAGATTTAGTTAATAACAATAAAGAGGCTTATCGATTAAGCCCAGAGACCTTTGCCGCTGATCGACAGGAGTGGACTCAATCACTGATCACCCATTTGAATCAATATGTTGCTGGCTCGATCGCTTAACACTCATGATTAACTAACTATGCATAAACGACTTGTCAACCACTGCACTATTACGTTAACCCTGACACCTCAGGGGCCGATCTTGATTAAGGCGGGCAAAGCCGGAGCCGATCCAACGAAACCCGAAATGGAGTTTGTTGAAACCTACTATCAGGGTACTAAATCGATCTACCTGCCAGGCAGTTCCCTCAAAGGAGCCATCCGTGCCCATGCTGAGCGTATCGTGAGGACGGTGGGGAGTGACTCTCATCCTGCCAGTGGTAATCGTCTATGGGCCAATGATCCGCTCAATGATGGACGTGAGTATCTACAAAAGAAACTCGCCCCAGAGGTTTATCAACTTTCCTGCTTTACCGATCAACTATTTGGTAGTACGGAAATAGCTAGCCGGCTTAGGATTGAAGATGCTTATCCTGTCGATCCTCAGACAATTAAACTGGAAGAGCGTAACGGAGTTGCCATCGATCGTGTCTTTGGTTCTGTAGCTGTGGGACCTTTTAACTATCAAGTTTGCACAGCAGGGGAATTCAAAACAAAGATTCATCTTAAAAACTTTACCCTTGCCCAGTTAGGCTTACTTGGCCTTGTTCTGCGTGATCTTAATGAGGGTTGGTTTGGACTAGGCTTTGCTAAATCGCGGGGGATGGGGATTGTGGCTGTTAACTTAGAACAAGCCATTGTCCAATATCCTGGATGTTGTCTAGATCAAGACAGGCGGCAGATTGTCACTCTGGACCGCTCCAAAGAGTGGGGTGATACCTTCCTACTAGGTGCAGGCGAGTTCCTGGATCAAGATGAATACCAACGTTATGGATTCCCAAATCCTGATCACCAAGAAACACCAGTACGCGCTCACCTAATGGACCTAGGTTTTGGTGTGCAACTGGTTTGGTCAGCAGGAACTGTACACGATTTATTTGAACGATCGGTCAAATCTTGGCGTCAGGTATTGGAGCAGCGTCTATGAGTTTTGTAGGATATCGACAGGTAGACTCTGGGGAGACGCTACGGGATCTTATCCATCAGTGCGTGGCGCAAATACCCAGTTACTATTTTTTACGCTGGGCACATCGAGTGAGCGGTATGATAGCTGACCTACCGGAGGATTTTCCCAGCCCTGAGGGGCAGGTTTTTAATGCCGAGATGGAACTGCGCTGGAAATGTCAAGGTCAAGGCTATTCTGTCCTGCTTCTGAGCAATTCCGCAGCCGCAGTTGATGGATTTACGCCCTTACCTGGTGACTGGGAAACCAGCGATCGACTGGCCCATTGTCATGATTCTAAAGAGACCCAATACCCCAAAGGGTTTTACTTCGCACGGGATGTAAATCCTAACTATATTCATCAGCGTTATTTCCGCGATCGTCGTACCGCCACAGTTCATTTCGTTGCTCTCACTCTTACCAACCAGCCATGACTAACCCCCGCCGTCCCAACCGTCCCCAACAACCTCACCGCTCTAATGAACGCTCCGAAAATACCATGTCCCAAAAACCTTATCATCTAATTCCATTTCCTCAAGATACTTCCGGGAAGCTATTGCCTTTAGCGAAAGGTAGACCACCGGGTCTCGCTTGTTATAAAGCAGATCACTATACCGGCAAGATTTCTTTGCGACTACATGTTCATACAGCTACCACAGTTTTATCAGGCATCACTGTGCTGGGTAGTGATATTTCTTCTCGGCTTCCAAAGGATTCACTGGTTAAGACTGCTCTTTCTCAAGCGGGGAAATTGATCATTCCAGGTAGTTCATTAAAGGGAGCAGTGCGTTCTATATACGAAGCAATTACTAGGAGTTGTATTTGTAAAGTATCCAAGAGTTATAAGCTTAATGGAAAGACAAAAGTGGACATCAATGTTCCACAAGGATATAAAGAGTGTTCTCCTCGAAAGGATGATATTTCTGAGAGACAAGTCACAGTTTGTCCTGCCTGTCAGGTTTTTGGTGCAATCAACTGCCAGGGCCTTGTCTCTTTCTCTGATGCAGTATGCATTCAAGAAGCAACGACTAAGTTTGTTCCTTCTTTATATCAACCACATCTTGAAAAACCAGAGTATTACTCTAATGTCAAAGAAAAGTTGGTGGGCGGACGCAAATTTTATTATCATTTCTCTGATTCAGTGCATGAAGGGGAAAGGGGAATTAAAACACAACTCGCAGTATCTGAGTCCCGTTTTGAAGGAAACTTACGGTTTACTAATCTGACAGAAGATCAATTAGGAGGGCTATTGATAGCTTTAGGCAAAGACCAGAATCATCAATTTGCACTAAAGGTTGGCACTGGTAAACCAATTGGAATGGGCAGTTTAACTGTTGATATATCAGAGATAGAAATCTGGACCCGTCCTAGACCTGGGAGTAGAGGCAGTGGGATTATCCCAAACTTACGCGATCGCTATCGTGCCTACACCGTTGCAAACGACACGACTCTGACAGGTCAACCTCTCCAGACATTTATGGATCAGGCGATACAAACAGCCCATCGTGAACTAATTCAAGCCCCACAACTTCAGCAGCTTGCCGAAGTGCTGCGGTTTCCCACTGATCGCACGGCACCCCAGGGAATGTACTAAACTGAGCAACCCTCAACCATGAACCAGATTCCCAGCAACTCCATGCAAACCTACATCAGGACGGCGAAAACCCGACAGCAACGGCGTTTAGCCACCCTAGAGCAGCAGCGTCAACAAGCCCTAGCCATTGCTCAACAAGCAGCCCATATTCTCAAAACCGAGTTTGGCGCTGAACGTGTAGTCGTGTTTGGCTCCTTACTAGACGAGACTTTTCACGAAGCTTCCGATATCGATCTAGCGGTCTGGGGATTACCAGAGGCAGATTACTACGATGCCGTAGGGAAATTAATCTCCCTGAGTCGTTTTTCGGTGGATCTAGTCGAGGCCCAGCGGGCAAGCCCAGAAATACTAGCGGCTGTCCAGCAAGGTCAAGAGCTATGAGTAAATATACTGTTTTGGTTGCTAGACTCAGACAAGAGCTAGCCAAAATTGAAACGGCTACTCGGACAGCGATCTCCCAGGCTAATAAAGCCGAAAATACTGGAGATCTGGACTATTTACAAGCCGCAGCCTTAAGCTTGCAAAATTTCTATATGGGCGTAGAGCAAGCTTTTGAGCAAATTGCCAAACAAGTGGATGAATCCCTGCCAACAGGTGCTAGTTCTCATCAAGAACTATTAGAACAGATGGCTTTGGATATTCCTAACATTCGTCCGGCAGTAATTACCAGTAGTACCTTGAGACAGCTAAACCAATATAGAGGCTTTCGCCATATCGTCATTCATCGCTATGGTTTTGAACTGCAACCAGAAAGAGTGAGAACTTTAGTTGAAGAGTTGTCTCAATGCTACGAAGAACTTAGTCATGATATGGAAAGTTTCTGTCAGTTTCTCATGGAAATTGACACAAGAATTCCTGAATAAAAACTTAAAAATTATTATTAGGTTAATGACATGACCCAACTAACAGCTTCTACGGTAACGACAGCAATTGATGAGATGACTGAAGAACAGTGGCAGGTTGCTCATAAGATCGCCCAATCCTTAGTGAGCAAAGAGACCGATGTGAACGAGGTAAGGAAGAGCATTGCCTACCTACGTTATGCTATTGATCAAAGCTCAATCGAGGCAGGGACAAAATTTTTTAGTTATCTGAAAACGCTGGTGAACCAAGGAAAAAGCATTGGACACAGTAACCAAACTCAAGACTACTATCGCAATTTAGAGGAAGCCTGTAGTAGTCACTTAAAAGGCTATCAAAGTCAACCTGCTGTTTTACTCCATATCCTCAGTTGGGTGGCTCGCCTCATGTTCTACTATAAAAACGGTGGCATATTGGAAGAGACTGCTCCGTTGGATACGACTCAAAAAGATGACCGATCGCAAGCATCTGAACGACAATTAGCGATTCAGACTGCTGCACAAGCTCATCATTTCCAAGTGGGGCAGCGAGTAGACGCGATCGTCACCAGGATTCAAGGGAATGAGGTTACTTATCTCATCTGTGACACCATAAAACTTTCACCCAAGGAACCAAGGAAAGCCAGTCAGTTATCGGTTGGCCAAACGGTGACCGTTGAGATTCTAGATATACGAGATGATGGTCGCATCAAGAAAGTCAAGTGTGTTGACTAAGCTTCACCCTTCAGCTTTTGCATGAGCAATTGATTCGTCAACTTCGGGTCTGCCCGTCCCCCCGTCTGCTTCATCACCTGACCGACAAAAAAGCCCTGGAGCTTCGTCTTACCGTTCCGATACTGTTCCAACTCCTTCGGATTCGCCGCCAACACCGCATCGATCGCCGCCGCGATCGCCCCCGCATCGGAAATCTGCGTTAACCCCTTCTGCTCGACTAATGCCTGCACCGATCCGCCCGACTCCAGCAACTCCGGCAGAATCTCCTTGGCAATCTTGCCGCTAATCGTGCCCTGCTCAATCAGCGTAATCAACTCCGCCAACACCGTCGGTGTCAGAGCAATCTCCGTAATCTTCTGGTTTGCCTTATTCAAATAGGCCGAAATATCCCCCATGATCCAGTTTGCTGCCTGCTTCGCATCGGCCCCGGCAGCGATCGTCGCCTCGAAGTATTCCGCAATGGCGCGATCGTCCGTCAGCACCCGCGCATCATAGGCCGACAGCCCCAACTCCTCTTCATAGCGGCGGCGCTTCTGGGCGGGCAACTCCGGCAACTCCGATCGCCACACCGCCTGTTGCTCCGCCGATACCACGATCGGCATCAGATCCGGTTCCGGGAAATAGCGATAATCGCTCGACCCCTCCTTACTGCGCATACTGATCGTCCGCTGGGTATTCTCCTCCCACAGCCGCGTCTCCTGAACGATCGCCTCGCCATTTTCCAACGCTTCAATCTGGCGCTCAATCTCATACTCGATCGCCCGTTGGATCGCACTGAAGGAATTCATATTCTTGATTTCCACCTTCGTGCCAAATTCCGCCTGACCCACCGGACGCACCGAAATATTCACATCACAACGCAGCGACCCCTCCTGCATATTGCCATCGCTAATCCCCAGGTAACGCACAATCCGCCGCAACTCCTGGGCATACTCCGCCGCCTCCTGCCCCGATCGCAAATCCGCCTCCGAGACAATTTCCACCAACGGAATCCCCGCCCGGTTGAAATCCACCAGCGAATAGGCCGACCCCGCCAAGCGATCGCTCCCCGCATGGACCAACTTGCCCGCATCCTCCTCCATGTGCAGGCGATGAATGCCAATGCGCTTCCGCATAGGTGCCCCCGACGCATCCGGTAGTTCAATCTCTAACCATCCGTGCTCCGCGATCGGCAAGTCGTACTGGGAGATCTGGTAATTCTTGGGCAAATCGGGATAGAAATACTGCTTGCGATCGAACTTACTGTAGGGTGCGATCCGGCAGTTCAACGCCAACCCCGCCTTCACTGCATACTCCAGTACCTTCTGGTTCAACACCGGCAACGTTCCCGGCAACCCCATGCACACGGGGTCAATGTGGGTATTCGGTGGTGCCCCAAACTCGGTGGAACTGGTCGAAAAGATCTTCGTTCCCGTATTCAGTTGACAGTGGGTTTCCAGCCCGATCACAGCTTCATACTGGGTTTTGGCAGGCGCAGCAGAGGTCATAGGGTCAACCGTAGAAGAGGGCAAACAGAAAGAAAAAGTCTAGGCTCCAAACTAGGAGCTTGACAAACACCGCAAGCCTTTGCCTAGCCTTTTTCTTTTAAGCTGAGTTCCATTTTAGCGTCACTCTAGCGCGGCTCCACCTACTAGGACGTAGGGCCGATCAAGGATCAGGAAGCGGCTCAGTCAATTACCAATTGAGCATGGAATGGCCGTCTCGGCTGTCCCAGGAGCAGACAAGATGCCTACCCCACACCTGTTTTTCGTTCGCGTAGCGTCTCCGCAGGTTCAGACTACAGGTTGTTTGAGCATGATTAATCGCTCCCCTAAAATGCATTGGTCGCTTCCACCACCACCACGGGCAGTGTGCTAGTTTCTAAGACGGCTTGAGAAACTGACCCCACCAATACCTCATCCAGAGGACGATGACCGCGCTTACCCATAATAATCTCCGTTACCCCGTAATCTTGCGCCGCACGAACAATTGCTTCGGGAACCGAACCGTTGACTGTGACCATCTGATACCGAATGTCGGCCAAACGGTGTTTGGCATAGCGGTGGAGTCGCTCCACCCCTGGGGGATCATCCCGGCACATGACATGCAGCACAATCACCTCAGCATCACTGCGCCGCGCCAGTTCGGCCACTTTGGTTAAGACCTGTTTGGCCAGGGGCGAAGTATCGACGGCAGCCAGTAAGACAATCTGCTGCGCAACAGACACCTTGGTCGGGTCAACCTCCCCGCGCTCCAGCAGTTTCGGGGCAAAGGTAGGAATGGCCCACGCCCCCAGCGGCGCAGTCACCAGGATGGATAGGGCAGCTAGGGCCAACATCGTCTCACCGCCCTCTATGCCTTGCGCTAAGGGAATGGCCCCGATCGCCGCCTGTACCGTCGCTTTGGCAGAGTTTCCCGGCAGCAGAAATAGCCGCTCTTTCCAGGTCCAGTTACTCCCTAAAGTCGAGAGATACCAGCCGAGGGAACGGCCAATTAGGGTCCCGATCGCCAGAAGGAGTAACCCTTTCCAGAGACTCTCCCCCAGGATATGGAGTTGGATACTGGCTCCCAACAGTACAAAGAGGATGATCTCTGCAATCACCCACAAGCCGTCGAAACCACCACGTAGTCGTCTGGCGAGGGGGGCATCCAACTCAATGAGGAAAAACCCCGTTGCCATCACGGCCAAATAGCCAGAAAACACAGGAAAATCCGCCGCTAAGACGACTAGCAACAGGGCAAAGCTGGCGGTAACGAGGCCATCCTGCACCGCATTTTGGGTCCAGTTCTGTTTTGCTAGCAGCGAGACCAACAGGTGCGCCGTCAACCAACCCAACCCAACCCCCAACCCAATTTGCAAAAGAATTTGCACTGGCAGCAGTTGTACAGGACTCAGGGTTACCCCCCCTGGCAAGATTAGCCCCGTCGTGGTGGTTTGCGACAAAAAGGCGAGTAATAAACTAAAAACCAGCAGGAGCAATACATCCGATAGGGCACTGCCGGTTAAGATGGCATCGGGAATTCCCTTGTTGACCCCCCATCCCAGGCTCTTTAAGCGCAACATCCCTGGCACAATTACGGCGGGGGATTCGGCACCCAGGATGCACCCCAACAGCAGCCCCGTGGCCCAGTCAAATTGGAACAGCCACATGGCAGCCAGTGCCACTGCGATCGCTTCACCGGTCGCCGGTAAAAAGCCTAACCGTAGCGCCACCGTCCCTTGCTGGGCCAGCTTTTCCCGATCCAGCCCTAGCCCCGCCTTCATCAAAATCACCATCACCGCGATCGTGCGGAGGGAATCCGCCGCTGCCAACACCCCTGGGCTGATCACATTACTGATCGGGGGACCTAAGACAAGGCCCACCAACACCATGCCCACTAAGGCAGGGGCCTTGAGTCGTCGCGCGATTTGCCCGACGAAAAAGCCCATTAACAAAATCCCAATAACACTCTCTAACATCTCGCCACGTTGCCCTTGGGTCGGTTAGTGCACGTGACTTGTCGCGGCCAGTTGAGTGAGAGCCGATCGCGGCACTCCCTACTCCTCCGCTACAAGTCGGAACAGTAGGAGCCATCAGCCTCATACACAGTGAATAGATAAAGCGAATAGATAAAGCCGTGTCAGGCGGTTTCGGCGAGCTCCATCGCCATCCCCTTTCTTATAGCATTCTATCGCCCGATCAGAAAGCACTCGCCCTGCAAGCTCTTAACGATGGCGATCTAAGCCAAAAAAAAGAAGCCGAATGGAAGGGCTTCTCTATTGCTATAGCACCGCTAAGGCTGCTTAGGGCTGACGGGGCAATCGGAAAATCCCCCCACGCAGAGGTTTACCCCTGCCCCTGCCTCGCCTAGGCTTCTGCTTCCGAGGTCGCAAAGTTGGGCAAGCGGACCTTGGTGGCTAATCCCAAAAACTGGAGCAGTTGGATCGTCATCCAGGTCATATCCACCTCCCACCAAGCCAAGCCATGACGAGCTGAGTACTGATAGGCATGGTGGTTATTGTGCCAACCTTCACCATAGGTCAGCAAGGCAACCCACCAGCAATTGGTAGAGCGATCGCCACTTGCGTGGGATTTATAGCCAAACAAATGGGTCGCACTATTGACCAACCAGGTGCAGTGAAAAACAAATACCAACCGGAAAAAGACACCCCATACCACCAGCGGCCAGCCGCCCAGCAGGAAAAGGACTAATCCTAAAACAACTTGCATTGGGATGAAGTAGCGATCGAAGAATTCATAAACAGGATCATCATTGAGATCACGGGTATAGCGACGAATGCCTTCCGGATCAGGATTCTTAAAACACATCCAGCCAATATGGCTCCACCAAAAACCGCGATTGGAATCGTGGGGATCAAGCGGCTGATCGGAAAACTGGTGATGTTGGCGGTGTAAACCTACCCAATCAATCACGCCACCCTGGCAGGATAGCGCCCCACAAAAGGCGAAAAAATATTCCAGCCATTTGGGAGTCTGGAAACTACGGTGGGTGATCAAGCGATGAAAGCCTAGGGTAATGCCTAGGCCACCCGTTACCCAGTGGAGGAACAACGCCACGCCCACACCCCACCAGGTAAAATTGCTGGGCAGTAGGACGAAGAGTGCCCCTGTATGGATAATGATCAGGTAAATTACAACGGGCCAATCCAGTTCAGGTTTGTTTACTGTCGCTGTAGTCATTCAATACTCTCAAATCGGGAACCGGGAACTGGCAAAACAACTGCCCGCTAGAATGGCCTCCTAGGTGGTTGTGTGCAGATCCCTGTAGGTACATTATCTCAGTCTAGCTTGTTACCGTATACCCCAAACTCAGATTTTGGTCAATCTTTAGACTTTTTCCCCACTTTTCCCTGCCCTTAGACTTTTCTCCAGCGTAATTCTTCTTGATGTGATGCCCATGACGTGGACAATCTCGCTGCTGCAAGACGCTGAACAGCAACTTCTCTCCCAATTTGCCGCGATCGACGCCCAGGTGAAGGTCAACCTCCAACGGGTCCTCACGGCCTTCCGACAGCACCAGATTGGCGTCCATCATTTTGCCGGGGTCTCCGGCTATGGCCATGACGATCTGGGGCGCCAAACCCTGGATCAGGTCTTTGCGGAAATTATGGGCGCGGAGGCGGCAGCGGTCCGGCTTCAGTTTGTCTCCGGCACCCACGCGATCGCCTGTGCCCTCTTTGGTAACCTGCGTCCGGGGGATGAACTGCTGGCGGTGGCCGGTGCCCCCTACGATACCCTGGAGGAGGTCATTGGCCTCCGGGGGACAGGCCAGGGATCACTGGCTGAATTTGGCATCACCTATCGACAGTTGGACTTGACCCCTGACGGCGCGATCGATTGGGCCGCCCTAGCCACAGCTATCCGGCCCCAAACCCGCATGGTCCTAGTGCAGCGATCCTGTGGCTACAGTTGGCGACCCAGTTTGACGATCGCCGAGATTGGCCAAATCGTCGAACAGGTTAAGCGGCAAAACCCCCAGACAATTTGCTTTGTCGATAACTGCTACGGCGAATTTATTGCGGACCAGGAACCCCCCCACGTTGGGGCGGATCTGATCGCCGGGTCCCTGATCAAAAATCCAGGGGGAACAATCGTCCCCACCGGTGGCTATGTGGCCGGACGTGCTGATTTAGTCGAAGCCGCCACCTGTCGATTAACGGCTCCGGGGATCGGCAGCAGTGGCGGGGCGACCCTCGATCAAAGTCGCCTCCTGTTCCAGGGCCTCTTCCTCGCGCCCCAGATGGTGGGGGAAGCCGTGAAGGGAACCCACTTGTTGGCCTATGGGTTTGAAAAGCTGGGCTATCCAGTGCAGCCCCGTCCGTTTGAACCCCGCCGGGATGTGATTCAGGCGATTCAACTGGGTTCACCGGCCAAACTGATGGCCTTCTGTCGGGCGATCCAACAACATTCGCCCGTTGGCTCCTACCTTGATCCTGTCCCCGCCCCCATGCCCGGTTACGCGAACCAGTTAGTGATGGCGGGGGGAACCTTTATCGATGGTAGTACAGCTGAATTCTCCGCCGATGGCCCCCTCCGGGAACCCTATGTCGCCTTTTGTCAAGGGGGAACTCACTGGACCCATGTCGCGATCGCCCTGGAAGCAGCGGTTCGAGCTGTCAGTGCTGTTGATGAAGATGCGCCGTCTTAAATCCGGTCAAATGGCATCGTCATTAGGATTGGGGTGCCACCCTGACGCTTGGCCCCACGCTTCACATCCCGCTATCAAGCCGCCCTCGAACACGGACCAATCGCTAAAGAAACCGGTCGGAACGCCGTCTCAACAAAGGACTGGCTACAGGAAAACAAGGTATAACCATTCACCCGCATCAAGGAAACCACACCCGATTGGCATTCAACAACCCGATAGTAGTCCCCCGCGTTTGATATCAAAAATTCTCCCACTTGAATTTTCATGGCTAAATACCACGGAATGTAAAGGGTTATTTTTTTTAATTTATTTTTTTATCTTCCCCAAAGCTTTGACAACGGACAAATAAGATTTGTAACACATCATACAAAATCTCGGCTCAATCGCCGGCTTTGGGCCGGCAAACTGATGGGGGACTTGCCTCGCACGCAACGGGATTGATTGCTGCTTGAAAGGGGCCAAATTGATGCGGGGCTGATGCGGCGGCTTGAAGCCCTATCCTCGCTTTGAGGGGAGTGTCCTGGAAACCCCCTAGGGAGCCAGACGTTCGAGGTGCCAATCGGGGGAAATCCTCGTCCCCTGTTGACGATAGCGGAGGCGATCGTGCAACCGATTGGGACGCCCCTGCCAAAACTCGATCGTTTGGGGGCACACCCGATAGCCGCCCCAGTCTGGGGGACGAGGGACTGGGCGATCGCCATATTGCTGGCTGACTACCTGCAACCGGGCTTCTAGCTCCGTGCGATCGGCAATCACCTGGCTTTGGGGAGAAGCCCAAGCCCCTAGTTGGCTCCCGCGAGGGCGGGTTTGAAAGTAGGTGTCGGAGACTGCCGCTGGCAACTGTTCCACAGTCCCTTCAATGCGGACTTGGCGTTCCAATTCATGCCAGAGGAAAACGAGGGCCGCGTGGGGGTTGGCCGCCAACTCTTGGCCCTTGCGGCTGTGGTAATGGGTATAGAAGAGGAAACCCGTCGCATCCACGCCATTGAGCAGGACAATGCGGGCAGAGGGTAACCCCGTCGGCCCCACCGTAGCCAACGTCATTGCATTCGGCTGGGGTACTTCAGCCGCCACCGCCTGCTTAAACCACCGGGCAAATTGCTGCATGGGGTCAGCCGCCATATCGGCTTCCCGAAGCACCGCTTGGCTATACTCCTGCCGAAGTTGGGCAATCTCCTGTGCGGTCAACACAATCCGTCGTCCAGAGGGTGCGTAAGTCTGTTAGTCTAGCCTAAATAATTGTACAAATTGTACAAAAGTTGCGAGTGGCTAAACCAGGCAGTTGCAAAACCATTACTGGTGGCAACTAGCGTCAAGAAGCGTTCCTGTAGTTGATTGGGCAAGGGTTAAGACGTGGAGATTCAAATTGGGCGGGGTAAGATTGCCCGCCGAGCCTATGGCATTGATGAAGTTGCACTGGTGCCAGGACAACGGACCTTAGATCCCAGTCTGGCTGATACGACTTGGCGCATTGGCGAGATCGAACGTGAAATTCCCATCATTGCCAGTGCGATGGATGGGGTGGTGGATGTGGCAATGGCGGTTCGCCTGTCGCAATTGGGGGCGTTGGGGGTCTTAAACCTGGAGGGTATCCAAACCCGTTACGAAGACCCGCACCCCATCCTCGACAAGATTGCCACCGTTGACAAGACAGCCTTTGTGCCCCTGATGCAGTCACTCTATGCGGAGCCAATTAAACCAGCATTGATCCAGCGCCGCATTAGCGAAATTAAGGGGCAGGGGGGCATTGCCGCTGTCAGCATTACCCCCGTGGGCGCAGCCCTGTATGGCGAAACGATCGCGGCAGCACAGCCGGATCTGGTCTTTGTGCAGGCGACGGTTGTCTCCACCGCCCATTTGGCACTGGCGTCGGTCCAGCCATTGGACCTTACAACTTTTTGCCGTGAGATGCCCATGCCCGTTGTCCTGGGCAACTGCGTCACCTATGACGTGGCGGCCCAACTTATGCGGGCGGGTGCCGCAGCGGTCCTCGTGGGGATTGGCCCCGGTGCCGCTTGTACGTCCCGGGGGGTCTTAGGCATTGGCGTGCCCCAGGTGACCGCGATCGCGGATTGTGCCGCAGCCCGTGATGATTTCTACCGCGAGACGGGCACCTATGTCCCCATCATTGGTGACGGTGGACTCATTACCGGCGGCGACATTTGCAAATGTATTGCCTGTGGGGCCGATGGGGTAATGATTGGTTCTCCCTTAGCGCGGGCTGCCGAAGCCCCTGGTCGTGGGTACCACTGGGGGATGGCAACGCCCAGTCCGGTCTTACCGCGGGGGACCCGGATTCGAGTGGGGACGACGGGCACCCTGGAGCACATCCTACGCGGCCCTGCCCAGTTGGATGATGGCACCCATAATTTGCTAGGTGCACTCAAAACCAGCATGGGCACCTTGGGGGCGAAGGATCTCAAGGAAATGCAGCAGGTGGAGGTGGTGATTGCCCCATCCTTGTTGACGGAAGGGAAGGTGTACCAAAAGGCCCAACAGTTGGGGATGGGCAAGTAGACGATCGTGGCGATCGCCGGTCCCCCCCACGGACACAGCCCCGGATCGCCAACCGCTTGTGGGATAGCCAGGACGGCTGTCCCCATCTTTTAGCCTCGGCCATCCTCAATTTTTGGATGACTCAGGACATTTTTGAGGATCACTCAGGGCAACTGAGATGCTCCTAGGATCGGCGCTTCCGGCACGGTGGGGGTGCGTGCAACCGTCAAAAGCCCAATTCCAGCTAAGTGAGTTGAGCTGGTTGCAGCGATTCCCCATTGACTGGCCTACCTCCGGTAATTCTGTACACGATGACGCCAACTTTTTGACGACGAACTACCTTACGAACCCTATCTCCGGTAACCCCCTATGCTATTCCGCCAACTTTTTGACTACGAAACCTATACCTACACCTACCTAATCGCCGACCCCAACACCCACGAAGCTCTCCTCGTCGATCCCGTGCTTGAACAGGTCGATCGCGACCTCAAACTCCTTAAGGAATTGGGGCTAATCCTGCGTTACTGCCTAGAAACCCATATCCATGCTGACCACATTACCGGCACGGCTAAACTCCGTACCGTCACCGAGTGCCAAGGGATTGTGCCCCACAATGCCCAGGCCCAGTGCGCCGATCGCCTGATCGCCGATGGGGAAGTCCTGCAGATAGGTCAAGTTAACATTGCCGCGATCGCCACCCCTGGCCATACCGACAGCCACATGGCCTATTTAGTTAATAACACCCACCTGCTCACGGGCGATGCCCTCTTCATTCGCGGTTGCGGTCGCACGGATTTCCAAAGTGGTGATGCCGGTACCCTCTACGACTCCATCACCCAGCGTCTCTTCACCCTGCCTGATGCCACCCTTGTCTACCCCGGTCATGACTACCGGGGCCATACCGTCTCAACGATCGGCGAAGAGAAGCAATGGAACCCTCGCTTAACAGGCCGCGATCGCGCCAGCTTCGTCCAACTCATGGACAGCTTGGATTTGCCCGATCCCAAGAAAATTATGGAAGCCGTTCCAGCCAATGAGCAGTGTGGGAATGTGCCAACCCTGGTCAGCTAGGCAGTTGAGGGGCTTAGGAAACTCAGGCATGATGAGCAAAAGCTATCGCAAACAACTATTATGCTGATCTGGATCGTTGGGCACCTGTTAGCCGCAGGGATTGGCCTGAGCTTGGGCCTGATTGGGGGGGGGGGTTCGGTTCTGGCTCTGCCGATTCTGGTCTATGTCATGGGCGTCCCCCCCAAATCGGCGATCGCCATGACCCTAGTTATTGTCGGTAGCGTAAGCCTCCTGGCCCTGATCCCCCATGCGCAACGGGGCCAGGTCAATGTCAAAAAAGCCCTTCTCTTCGGGTCAGCAACGATGTTGGGGGCCTTCCTCGGTGCCCGCCTTGCCCTACTTCCCTGGGTAACTGAGACCTTCCAAATGCTGCTCTTTGCCGTGATGATGGGGCTGGCAGCCGTGTTCATGATTCGCAAAACGGCTAAAGCTGGGCCAGTTCCCCCAACGGCCATACCAGGGGGTGATCTCAGCCTCTACCCGCAGCCAGTCTGTAAATACTGCTGGCTTTGGATGCTCACGGAAGGGTTGGGGGTTGGGGTACTGACGGGACTCGTGGGGGTGGGCGGTGGCTTTGCGATCGTGCCGGCCCTAGTCCTGTTGGGGAATACCCCCATGCGGGAGGCGATCGGCACCTCGCTGCTGATCATTGCGCTGAACTCCGTGGCCGGTTTTCTGGGCTATGTGGGCCAGGTGCCCCTGGATTGGGGGCTAATCCTGTCGTTTACGATCGCGGCGGGCGCGGGTACGCTGATCGGCGGCCAGTTGTCCGGTCGGGTCAAACCGCAGCACTTGCAAAAGGGGTTTGGTTACTTCTTGCTCGCAATGGCAGCCTTTATCCTGGTACAAAATCGGGAAGCGCTGCGCCCGCGATCGAGCGAGCAGCCCCATTCCATCCCTGTCCTTGCCCAAAAAAACCTGAAATTGCGTTAAATATGACACAAAATTAGCCAGAGAGGTTCAGTAGAATCAATCAGATTAATTTGGCCCCTGTCGCCAGGGTGCTGAGGTTTCAGGTTTGGCAGGTTTGGCAGTTAAGGCAACCCGTGGGAACACGCAAATACTGTCATGGCTCAGGGTAGATCTACGCAGTGTTGCTGATGTGTTGAACGATTTATCTCAGATTTAATCCGGGATGGTCGTTAGAAGGATAGTAGATGTTAGGCTGTGTCCGCCGAACGATACCCCATACAGTTGGGTGGGTAGGTATTCGTTTTGGCAAATTAAGACATACGGGCCAATAAGACCAATTCAGCCGATCGCGTGGTCGGCAATTTTAACCACGATCGCCAAACGATCGCCAAAGTTTATGTATAGCTTGACCGGTTTTACATTACGAGACATGACCGAGTGTGGGGCAAAGCTGCGCAAACTGGGCGTGGGGGCAAGTAGCATGGAGGAGGTTGCGAACAATCTGGTCAGTTATTTTTACCACCAGTTTCGAGATCCCCAAACGGGCGAATCCGCCTTGGCGTTAGTGCGTTTTTTCAAGACCCATGCCTATGGAGAACTACCCCATGCCCTCCAGCAGATAGCCGATCAGGCGCTAGGCGATCGTTCCCATTCCCCTGAACTGAAGTGTTTGACGCTAATGGCAACCGTGGGCGATCGACCAGAATGGCATGATCGCACAACGTCAGTGGGACACCAAGTAATTCCCCTGCTGAGTGAACAAATAGTCGCCCAAATCCCAATGATCGCTCAACTGATCAAACAACTGGGATTAACGATCGGGGATGTCATTGCACCCAATTCTGATCTGTTGATGGGTTTAGAGGAACGCACCTATAACGTTTTTCATATTGCCAATGCCCAGGGTAGCCCTTATATTCCTGCTCAAACGGAATTTGTTCAGCCGTTCCAGATTCGATCTGTGTTGGGATTTGGTGGTATTTTACCCTCGGGAAACCTAATGATCATTATTTTGTTCTCTAAGCTACCAATTCAACGGGAGACGGCTGAACTATTTAAACCCCTAGCGCTCAATGCCAAGATCGCCGTCCTTCCCTTTGATCAGGGAACAATTTTCGCACCGGGAGGGACTTGAGGGGAATGGGGAGGGAAGAGCGCAGGATCGGGATGAATATTGAGTTTCAGAGTCATAGCCCCTCGTTGCGTTATCCCAAAGCTGGATAGTTTATTGCAAGTTGATCGCATGAGTCAGGACGGAAAGAAAATGACGGTGAGTTTTTCTAAGATTGTAGCCACGACTAACCCAGCCGCCCCATCCCGCAGCGAAGTGGAGCACCTGCGGGCGCAGGTAGCAGCGTTGGAGCAATTACTAGAGGTTTATGAACAAGAAACCGTCGAAAAATCGACACGATTGGAGCAGACCCTGGCCGATCTCCATCACCATACCCAACGTCTGAGCCATGCGGAATCCGCCCTAGCGACCCTGCGATCGATGCTGAATAGTGTGGGCGATGCGGTAGTGGTCGTGGATCACCAAGGAAACTTCCTGTTTACCAATCCGCCTGCGGAACGCCTACTCGGTATCAGCCCTACCTGTTTATCTCTCGACTGTTGGGCGCAGAATTGGGCCGTCTATCTACCCGATCAAGTAACGCCCTATCCATTAGAGCATTTCCCTTTGCGCAAGGCGATCCAAGGCGAAGCGCCGGCGGCAGAGCAAGCGCCCTACGAGATTTTTGTGCGCTCTCCCCATCCCGCAGCCAGCCAACCCCTCGCGGACCCAAGCCCAACCGAACAGGCCCTAGAGAACCCAATGGCTACTGGCTATTGGTTTAGTTTAACCACACGATCGTTCTATAGTCCGGAAGGCGAGATCCAAGGGGGCATTGCTGTTTTTCATAACATTACCAATCTCAAACAAACCGAGATTGCACTGCGTCAATCAGAAACCTGCTTCCGGGAGCAAACTCAGCAACTTCAAGCTGCCTTTGATAACCTGCAAACCATGCAGGCGCAATTGGTTCAAAAGGAGAAAATGTCGAGCTTGGGGGAACTGGTCGCTGGTGTCGCCCATGAGATTAATAATCCGGTGAATTTTATTCATGGCAATCTGATCTACTTACAAGATCATACGGAAGCCCTGATTAACTTTATCTATCGCTGGCAAGCGCAAGATCCCCATCCTAATCCTGTGATGCAGGCTGAGGCCGAAGCGATTGATCTGCCCTATTTACTGGATGATTTACCGAAAATTATCGAGTCGATGCAAATAGGGACCGATCGCATTCGTAAGATCGTGCTTTCCCTGCGTAATTTTTCCCGCCTAGATGAATCGAAAAGCAAAAGTGTTGATATTCATGAGGGGCTTGAAAGTACCCTATTGCTGTTAAAACACCGTATCAAACCAAGGCCAAACTTTCCAGAGATTATTATCAATCGCAACTATGGCGATTTACCGCTGATTGAGTGCTATCCTAGCCAATTAAATCAGGTTTTTATGAATATTTTGGTCAATGCGATCGATGCGCTGGAAGATCAGGATTTTGAGGCATCAGATGCCCCCCAGATCAGTATCCGCACCGCTGCGATCGCGCCTGAGTGGGTTGAGATCGCGATCGCGGATAACGGGATCGGCATGGATGAAACGGTACAGGCCCACCTCTTTGATCCCTTTTTCACCACTAAACCCGTAGGACAAGGTACGGGGATGGGGATGTCGATCAGTTATCAAATTATTACGGGAAAACATCGGGGTAAACTCTACTGTTTTTCTACCCTTGGTCAAGGAACCGAGTTTGTCATTCAGATCCCCACCAGCCAAACGATGCTGAGCTAAACACACCTCATCCCCTAGGGAAACCCTATTCAGGCAGCTCCGACGCCCTCCTCTCGATACGGCGTTGGTGCGGTCCCCATCCTCACCCCACTTGACCATGCCGCTGCGTATAACTAGAAGCAGCAAAAATTGCCGATCGCCATTGAAAAAAAGTATCAATCGCTACCGTTCCTGCGATCGCGGTTTAGGGCATCCTGGGGATAGGACCATGCCAGTAACCATGCCAGCCAATCACGAACCGAATAATTCCGGTTTAGGGAGGATAGGGAATCATGTCAGACTCACTGTTTGCCGATGCCAGCCAACGTTTTGCCCAAGCCCTCAAATACGTTCAGATTTCCGAAGATGCGATCGAGCACCTCAAGTATCCAAAGGCCAGTTTGCAAGTTTCGATCCCAGTGCGTATGGACGATGGCTCCCTACGGGTTTTCCAGGGCTATCGAGTCCGCTACGACGACACGCGGGGACCGGGTAAGGGGGGCGTGCGCTTCCACCCCAGTGTCTCAATGGACGAGGTGCAATCCCTGGCTTTTTGGATGACCTTCAAGTGCGCGGCGCTGAATTTGCCCTTTGGCGGTGCGAAGGGGGGGGTAGCCCTCAATCCCAAGGAACTCTCTAAGTTTGAGTTGGAACGCCTGAGTCGCGGTTATATCGAAGAAATCGCTGACTTTATTGGCCCCGATGTCGATATTCTGGCCCCCGATGTCTACACCAACCAGATGATCATGGGCTGGATGATGGATCAGTACAGCGTGATCAAGCGCAAAATTTCCCCGGCGGTGGTCACTGGCAAACCGTTGACAATGGGGGGCAGTTTGGGCCGGGATACGGCCACGGCTACGGGTGCTTTCTTTGTGATTGAAGCCATGATGCCGAAATTTGGGCGGCGGCCCCAGGAAACCACCGTGGCGATTCAGGGGTTTGGCAATGCCGGAGCCGAATTGGCCCAACTCCTCTGGCAGGCGGGCTATCGGGTCGTGGCAGTGAGTGACTCCCAGGGGGGGATTTATGCCGCGCAGGGTCTAGATATCCCCAGTGTGCGCCATTTTAAGGACACAACGCGATCGGTGAAGGCAGTCTACTGCGAAGGCACGGTCTGTAATATCGTCGAGCACGAAGTGATTACCAACCAAGATTTGCTGGCTCTTGATGTGGATATTCTGGTACCAGCGGCGCTGGAAAACCAAATTACGGCTGACAATGCGGCTAATTGTCGGGCTAAGTTTATTTTTGAGGTTGCCAATGGCCCGGTCTCAGCGGCAGCCGACCCAGTCCTGAACCAAAAAGACTGCTATGTCTTCCCCGATATTTTGGTTAATGCAGGGGGGGTGACGGTGAGCTACTTTGAGTGGGTACAAAACCGCAGTGGGCTGTACTGGTCGCTGGGTGAGATTAACCAACGCCTACGGCAGCGCATGGTCGAGGAAGCCGAGCATATTTGGGCGATCGCGCAGGACTTGGCTGTCCCCATGCGGACTGCGGCCTATATCCATGCGATCAATCGGCTAGCGGAAGCCCTATCCGCCAAGGGAACGCGCGACTACTACGTGAATGGGCATCACTGATGTGAATGGGCATCACGGATCGGCCTCCTGTTTGGGCGGCTTGCTTCGCGATCGCCGGTACCCGCGATCGACCGCTGGATCTACAACATCCGTCGGAGGCGGCGTAGCCGATTGGAATAGCTCCGCATCACCTCTAGGGCAAATTCTGGGGTTTCCTGGACTGCGAAAAGGAAGTGGAACTTATTCATCACGGCTAGCTTACAGTCCGTTTTGGCAATGGTCGTGGAACCACGCGTACCCGCAGCATGGATCAGCGCCCCTTCGCCGAACACATCCCCAACGCCGATCGTTTCCACCACCTTCCCATCGACCAAAAAGTCAACCTCTCCCTCCAGAATGCCGTACATTTCTGTCCCAAGCTCGCCTTCTGAAAAAATGATGTCGCCAGCAGAAACGTGCTTGAAGTCAGACTGCTTCTGAAAAATGCTAACGGTGATTGCAGGGTCCATCATTATTCTGCCGACTAGGGTTGATTAGTGTGGCGCTTAGAGTATACGGGTAAAGAGGGATCAGCAGCAATCCCAGACTCATCAGTGGATCACAAATTTTTGGTAGGATAGCCGTCTTGGTTGTCTCAGGGGCAGGCAGGATGCCTACCCCACAACTGTTTTTCACTCGCGTCGCATCTCCACAGGAGACTGGACTGAGGCGATGGTTGAGGCTCGTTGATGCCCCCTGTCTCAGGTGATCGCTGTCTGCAAGCCGATACCAAGGCTGCTAGCAGGGCAGGGCATCAGCGATCAAGCGCCGCCTGCACTTGGGGCCAGAGGTTCTCCAGGGTTGTCGTATTATCCAAAACCACATCAGCCTGTTTGACTTTCACGGCTAAATCCCACTGGCTTTGTATGCGGGCTAGGGCTTGCTCTAGGCTAAGCTGATTGCGATCCATCAGACGGACTGTTTGCTGAGTGGGGGTACAGGTAACGACCCAAATTTCAGTGACTAAATCTGTCATCTTGGCCTCAAACAGGAGCGGAATGGCAAGAGCCAGCGTTGGGGTGGTCAGATGGGTGGTGGTTAGGGCAGTCAGAAAGCGATCGCGCACATAGGGGTGGATTTGCTGCTCTAACCACTGACGTTCCCGGGCATCTTGAAAAACCACGTCGCCTAAGCGCTGGCGATCGAGGGTGCCATCCGCTTGCAGTATCGTCGCGCCGTAGCGATCGCGAATCCGGGCCAAAACCTCAGTGCCCGGTTGCACCGCCTCACGGGCATAGACATCTGCATCCAAGACAGGGATGTGGGCAGCAGCTAGGAAATCGGCCACCGTCGTCTTCCCAGTTGCGATGCCCCCCGTTAAGCCAATCCGCCGCTGTTGGGGGTTGAGAGCGGACAGCCCTTCTCCCATTAGGTGGGGGGATTTTCCTCATGTTCCACGACAAACACGTTGGAGTAGAGGTTCGCAATCACCTGCTTGCCCTGCTGGGTTAAGGACAGGTAGTTCAAGCCATCCTTCACGTAGGGATAGACCCCTTTCCAGTAGAACTGGGGATAGTTACGTCGCAAATCTCCCGGATTCTTGTACCCCAGAGCCTTATTGACACCAGTTTCCTCAAATTCATAGAACAGGGCGCAGATCTTGCGGAGATAGCGCGGATCACTGAGTTGGCCAATCAAGTCTGCTGCCCGCACCAAGCCAGGATAGTTGGCAGTTTCCTGGTGATCTTCGGCCTTCGGCACCGGGAAACGGGTTAGTTCAATGTTGCGCTTGATGACCTCAGCATCGATCAGCTTGTGGCCGCCAAACCGCTCATCGACAAATAACTTGGCGCGATCGACATGGTAGGGAGTCAAGCTCGCATCCGAGGCCCCCGGTGTTAAGGACACCATCGTGTCGCCCTGGCCAGTCGAATAAAAACCATTTTTATCCTGGCGGCAAACCCCCTTGACATAGCCAATATCATGGCAAACCAGGGAGATAATATAGTGCAACCAATCCTCACAGGAAACCCCGCCCTCGCGGATATGCTTCCCCCGTAGGATTTCTTGACCAACCAGCGTCACCAGAATCGTATGCTCAACGTTGTGGTACAGGGCATCACTGTTGGCGATATTTTCCAGTGCCATTGAGCCAGCCCAGGCGATAATGTCTTCGTAGTCAGGCTTCCAGCCACCATAGGTGCGGTGGTATCCAGCCCTAAGCTTGCCCACAAAGTTATCAATGAGGAGTTCGGTAGAGTTAAACAGCATACTCGTATCTACAGTTGACTGAGTGCGTTTGCCAGAAGCCTAACCAAGTGTGTCCCTTCCTCTTCAACTATATACATTGCCTTGTCAAGGCCCCTTGATTCATATCACAAGTTACTGATATTTACCAAGGGTATTCCCACCACGCCAATTGCCCCATCGATGTGACGGCGATCGCAGCCAAACCCGGCAACGATCGGGTACAAAGGCATCAGGTGCCGCACGTCAGCTAGGCTCAGTAGATCACAAGGTTACAAGTTTAACGTGGGATAGCTGTCTCGGTTGTCTTTGGGGGAGGCAAAATACCTCTGGTTGGGGTAGATCTGCCGGGCAGCGAACTCGAATAGCCGTCTCGGCTGTCTCCGGGGCAGATAGGATGCCTACCCCACACTTGTTCTCGATCTAGCGAGGCTACAGGAAGAGGGTCTATTCATCCCTGGAACCGGGTACTCTCCCGCAGATACCGGATCGCGCGATCGCCCAAAAAAAATCCCCCAGGACTAGGGCTGGGAGATCCGGCTACGAGTGATACGAGTCTTGGTGTGTAAGGTTATTCGTAGTGTGACCGTTGGAGATGACAACCCCATGACAATGGTTTGACACTGGCATGACAAGTTCAGCCAAGCTGGGAACAATTGCCTACCCCGGCTTGTATTGCCCACCCTACTAAGAATTTATGGATCTCCTATGAATTATCAAGCCGCCTCCCGTTGGATTGTCCTGGCACTGGCTGGGGCAATCGGTTCGCTCCCACTGCTGTTACCGGCCCGCCCCGCAGTGGCTACTCCAACCTTCCAAATTGCCCAAGCGGAAGCCCAAGGGCTGGATCTGCAACAGCTTCGACAGAGTATTCAGCAAAATCCCCAGCTTCAACAACAAGCGATCCAGCTCCTTCAGCAAAACCCGGAACTGGTGATGCAGATGATGCAAACGCTCCTCACGAATTATCCTGGCTTGCTGGATCAGTTACAACAGAACCCGGAATTTGTGCAACAAGTCGCCCAACAGCATCCTTTACTGATTCAGATGTTGCAACAGAACCCGGCATTAGTGGAGCAAATGCGCCAACTGCTAGAGTAGGCTCCCCTAGTAAACCAGATATCCGTTCTGCAACGTTCGTAGTGACGACTTCAGTCGTAACGGGCCAGCGCCTTACACGACAAACCGTGCGGATTGACAGGTTGCTGTACTAGATCGCTGTCACGGTAATGGCCTGCCATTGGGCCGTTACGCAGTCGGCGTGTTCTAACAACACCGGGGGCGACCAGCCCCAAGTCACTCCAATACTGCCCGCCGCCCCCGCCGCCTGGGCCATCACCGCATCTACTTCAGCATCCCCAATCATCAGGGTGGCCGCAGGATCAACTCCCAAGCTATGGCAAACAGCTAGGAAGGGACTGGGATCGGGTTTAGCGGGGGGCTTGTCGGTCCCCTGGGCGATCGTGAACAGCGACTCTAGATGGTAGAACGCCATAAAGTCCTGCACGTTGGCCGGGGTATCGGACGATAGGAGGGCCAGTTTCAACCCACTGGCGGCGAGCGATCGCAGCCAGTCGGCAATACCAGGGAAGGGCGGCGTATGCTCTGCCTTACGGGGAAGGGATTGGTCCGCCTCCTGAAAGGCCGATCGCGCAATCTCTAGGGCGGCATACCAACTACGACCGGTTTCAGCCACATAAGCCGCCGCTGCAATTTCATTCTCATGGCGAGTCCCCACGGCCAGCAAACCCGCCGCATCCAGACGGGACCCATTGAGGCCAAAGGCCATGAGGAGGGGATCTTGTACCCCCGGAATTTGGGCATCGATCAAGCGCGATCGCCGATGTCCCAGTGTGCGGAGGAACTGGGCAACATCTGCGATCGTCCCATCCTTATCGAGGACGATCGCCTGAATATTCGCAAAAACAACCCCGTTACAGTGAACCGATGCCACAGGTTTAGCTAACCTTACGCCTCACTACCGGCGGCCACAACCTCCGGCTCAGCGGCTACAGGCACCTCAGCGTCGTCCGGCAGATCCCCAACCTCTGCGGCTGCGGGTGTTGCTTGGGTAGCACTCGCTGCCAAGCCTTCCTGCTTCGCCCGCATTTGTTCGCGGTAGCGCTCGGCCATTTCTTCCGCCTTTTCGTAAACCAGATCCGGATTCTTGACCATATCCCCCGGTTCCGGCTCCAATTGCTTGGTGGACAAGGAGATCCGACCCCGCTCTGCATCCAGGTCAATGATCATCACCTTGACTTCATCATTGACGTTAAAGACGCTGTGGGGCGTGTCGATGTGATCGTGGGAAATTTCCGAAATGTGCAGCAGACCGCTGACACCGCCGATATCGATGAACGCCCCGTAGGGTTTGATCCCGCGCACGGTACCAATCACCACTTCGCCCACTTCCAGGCGGTTCATCTTGCGTTCCACTAACGCCCGACGGTGGCTCAACACTAGGCGATTGCGTTCTTCATCCACTTCCAGGAACTTCAGGGGTAGCTCTTCACCCACCAGATCTTCCTTGGGTTTGCGGGTGCTGATGTGGGAACCGGGAATAAACCCGCGCAGCCCTTCGATCCGCACTAGGGCACCGCCCCGATTGGTGGCAAAAACGCCCGATCGCACGGTAGCATCTTCCTGCTGGAGTTGGCGTACCCGTTCCCAGGCCCGCATGTACTCGATCCGCCGAATCGATAGGGTGAGTTGACCATCCTCGTTTTCATCGCTCAGGATAAAAAACTCACGCGTCTCGTTCGACTGCAATACCTCATCCGGGCTATCCACTCGGTTAATCGACATTTCCTGGATGGGGATATAGGCCGCTGTCTTCGCACCAATGTCAATCAGTGCCCCCCGTGGCTCCAGGCTGAAAACCGTCCCTGCGACAATGTCGCCAGGACTAAAGTGGTAATCATACTTGTCCAGTAGGGCGGCAAAATCTTCGTGGGTAAACCCAATGTCTACACTATCTAATTTTTCTAACTGCTGATTGACCATGCTGCGGTTTCCTGACTTGGTGTCTCCATGTATATTGGCAGAAGTTGAAACAACGCCTGCGGCGTCTGAGCGGACTCCCACTCCCAGTCTGTTCCCCTGTTCTCCCCGACATGTCCATGCTCAAGGAGTCCGATGGGCATAGATTATCTATCATAACCTAATCTGCGATCGTTGATCGGTCGGAGGTAATCAGGTAATAAGGTAATCGAACCGATCGGGGCAATTCGGAGCAATCGCCTACTGCTACCCACCAGGCACATGACCTGCAGCGACTGTTAATCGGCGATTGTTAATCGGCGATCGTGGGCAAGCCCCTGACTGTGGCTGTTCTCTAGCAGTCAGCCTTGGGTTTGAACCCCCCTTGGGGTGGGTACCGTCCCCAGCTTTCCCTGTGGCTCAAGCTCTGTGAGTAGCGCTATAACTTGACCAAATTTATCCTAACGGAGCCATTTTCAAGGATGAATAGTACTCACTGGTCGCTGATCACGCTGTCCCTGGGCAGTGGCTTGGCGACGATCGTTCCCATATTGCTTACGGTAATTGTCAATGTTCTATTCACGATTGGCATCGCACAGGACGTAGATCGGGTGTGGCGTCGCGGACAAGATACTGTTCTGGTTTGTCCGGCAGCATGGGTAGCAGCTACCCTGTTGGGGGGGATCTATGTCGCGGGTCTTTATTGGTTGATCCACCACTCCATGCTGAGTCCCTATAACGCCTGGGAACGGCCCAGTGATCCTAGCCCGCCGCAACGGGAGAGGGGACAATCGCTTGACTAACTGCTGGGGGTGGAGACTAAAGGATTACTGGGCAGGTCAGAATTCCGCGCCTCCGAAGAGGCCAGCGTTGGGGTTGGCAACAGTGAACAATGGGATTGTGCTTCCGAGGGGTAGGGAATAACCTCACTGGCAGCCGCGATCATGCCGCCTTCCCCATCTGAGGCTTCCCCGTTCGTCGCAGCCCGCTCCTGGCGGAGGCGATCGAGGGTATCAACAAAGTCACGAATCCCTCGAAATTGACGATAAACCGAGGCAAAGCGAATATAGGCTACTTCACTTAAGGGCTGGAGTCGTGCCAACACTAACTCACCAATTTCTGCACTGCTCACTTCTCGCACGGCCCGTTGTTGCAGATCCGCCTCGATCTCATCAACCAGGGTTTCCTGTTGCTCTAGGCTCACCCCGGTTTTTTCGCAGGCACGGATAACCCCACGTAATAATTTAGAGCGATCGAAGGACTCGCGCAGTCCATCCCGCTTAATCACGGTGATCTGAATAAATTCAATCCGTTCATAGGTGGTAAACCGTCGCCGACAGGACAAACACTCGCGTCGCCGCCGCACGCTCTGGCCGGCTTCTGCCGATCGCGATTCCAGAACCCGGCTATCGGTGTGCTGACAGAACGGACATTGCATAGGTCATGCCCCTAACAATAGCGGTGAATGCCGTCGGGATGAATTCAATTCAGGCGGAACCAGCGAAAACCGATTCAGAAAATGATCAAACTGCCCAAGTTATGCCGCAATCGTCATTGCCTGGGCAGTCGTGATCTCAACCATAGCCACAACCACAATTAGGAAGATTGGGTTACTTCCCAATCCGGGGGGGTTCCCGGAATGCGATCGCGAAAAAGAGAACCGCGATGGCTCCCGTTAAGACGAGGATATAAATCACACTCTCCATAGGAAATCGGGATAATTATTGAGGATTGATTACATCGCTTCCATTCTATCAGGATGGGGAAAGTAAAACCGCAGTCTTTTAGGAATGAAAAACAAAACAGGAGAGCCAGACTTGACTCTCCTAGAACCGTTAACCAGACAATCTGATTAAGTATTTATACGTTAACGGGTCAGCACCCTTGGTTAAGTCCCTTGACCCTAACCCATTAACACAAGCGCGGGCGAATTACGCCTGCCGGGTGGTCTTGTCACCCACCTTGGCGTAGAAGCCCCACTCCACTTGTTCTTCTTCCAGATCGGGGTCAATCCCAGCAAACACATCGCGGTACAGAGTCCGCGCCCCGTGCCAGATATGACCAAAGAAGAACAATAGGGCAAAGACCGCATGGCCAAAGGTAAACCAACCCCGGGGGCTGGTGCGGAATACCCCGTCAGAGTCTAGGGTTTCCGTGTCAAACACGAAGGGTTCCCCTAGCTGGGCTTGACGGGCATAGCGCTTGACCACTGCCGGATCTTTGAAGGTTTGGCCATCTAGCTCACCGCCATAGAAGGCCACCGTCACGCCCGTTTGCTCAAAGCTATACTTGGACTCCGCCCGCCGGAAGGGGATATCGGCCCGCACGATGCCATCCTTATCGGTCAGGATCACCGGGAAGTTCTCGAAGAAGTTGGGTAGGCGGCGAACCGTCAGTTCCCGACCCGCACCATCGGTGAAGACCGGGTGACCTAGCCAGCGTTGGGCAATCCCATCCCCAGAGTTCATCGGGCCAGCCCGGAAGAGACCACCCTTAGCGGGGCTGTTGCCCACATAGTCGTAGAAGGCGAGTTTTTCCGGAATCGCAGACCAGGCTTCGCTCAAGCTTTTCCCTTCTGCCACAGCGGCATCAACCCGACGTTCAATTTCTTGACGGAAGTAACCCTGATCCCATTGATAGCGGGTAGGGCCAAACAGTTCGATCGGGGTAGCAGCACTGCCATACCACATGGTCCCCGCCACGACAAAGGCAGCAAAGAAGACGGCGGCAATACTACTGGACAGGACGGTTTCAATATTCCCCATCCGCAGGGCGCGATACAGCCGTTCGGGCGGACGCACACTCAGATGGAAGAGACCCGCGATAATACCGACGATCCCAGCCGCAATATGGTGGGCCACAATCCCGCCTGGATTATAGGGGTTAAACCCAGCCGGTCCCCATTCCGGTGCAACGGCTTGTACACTCCCCGTCAAACCGTAGGGGTCAGAAACCCACATCCCTGGGCCAAACAGACCCGACAGGTGGAAAGCGCCGAACCCAAAGCAGAGCAGGCCCGACAGGAACAAATGAATCCCAAACATTTTGGGCAAATCAAGGGCAGGTTCACCGGTGCGGGGATCGCGGAACAGTTCCAGATCCCAATACACCCAGTGCCAAACTGCGGCCAGGAACAAGAGACCCGACAGCACGATGTGGGCGGTTGCCACCCCTTCAAAGCTCCAGAAACCCGGGTCTACCCCCGTTTCTCCGGTAATGCTCCAGCCCCCCCAGGACCCGGTGACCCCTAAGCGTGCCATGAAGGGTAGGACAAACATCCCCTGACGCCACATCGGATTGAGTACAGGGTCGCTCGGATCAAAAATTGCTAGCTCATAGAGCGCCATTGAGCCAGCCCAGCCTGCCACCAATGCGGTATGCATTAGGTGAACAGCAATCAGCCGTCCTGGGTCATTCAGGACGACTGTGTGGACTCGATACCAGGGTAGTCCCATTGACTACGCTCCTCCTTCAAAAATCTCCGTTTCGTTAAAATCCTGCTTTCAGCATCCCACCTTGGTGCCCCAGTACGATCGCGGACTTGTCAGTCAAGTTGCGATCGGTCTGAAAGCTGGGGATTTTTAGCATTTTCTGAGGATAAAGTATAAAGAATTGTAACCAGCGTGAGGACGCTTGGCAAGCATCTTGAGGGTATTCTGAACCATTCTCAAATCCGGTGGGGATCACGGTTTGAGTTGGTAATTTTTATTTATAATTCTTTACAATTGCAACTAGAGACTGTGTTACTAAGGACACCATTACCAAGGGGCGTATGGCGGACATCACCTTTGTCAAGGAAAACAAGCTCGTCATTGCGGCGGATGGGGCCAATCTGCGGCTCCAGGCAGTGACCAACGGCGTGGATCTGTACACGCTGACGGGGAAGCTGATGAACTGTGGGGGCTATGGCCAGTGTGGCACCTGTATTGTCGAGGTGGTTGAGGGCATGGAAAATTTGTCGCCCCGCACGGAGGTGGAGGAACGCAAGCTGAAGCGGAAGCCGGCCTCCTACCGGCTGGCCTGTCAGACGATCGTCAATGGCCCCGTCTCCGTCAAAACTAAGCCCTGATGGGGCGATCGTGCGGGTTTCATCCGTTGGGCGATCCAATGGGGGGATCGGTTTGGGGGATCAGTTGGGCGATCGGTCATGTGTGATGGCGGTGATCTATTTTTGCGATCGCGCGATGATACGCTAGAAACTGTTGACGACTGAACACTTCATACGAGGTGGGGACGGATGGAAGTTAATAATCTCGGTTTTGTTGCGAGTCTTCTGTTTGTACTGGTTCCGGCAGTTTTCCTGTTGATCCTGTACATCCAAACGGCGAGCCGCGAAGGCAGCAAAAACTCCTAACGCGGTGATCAACGTATTCCTGATGCGCGATCGCGATCGCGCTGCCCCTCGCTGACTGGGCTGCCCTTGGGTAAGTCTGGTTGGCCGAGGGGTTTTTACTGGCAGGGTCTAAACGGGAAGAGGCCGTAGAAAATCTATCGCACCGGATTGAACCAAAGGGGCGTGACCAGCGTCTTAATTCTTAACAAGCAGCGTGGCAGAGGCATGATGTCAACATCCCAGTCAACATCCCAGTCAACATCCCAGTGTCTTAAACCTCAGCGAACTCAACGACAATCCCCCTGGCTGAGATCCCCCTGGCTGAGATCCCCTTGGCTGACGGGGGTGGCGATCGCCAGCTTACTCGTGTTGCCGACGACGGGGTGTGTCTGGCAGAGCCGAGGTCAGGCCGGTGCCCAGCAGGGACCCCCCAGGGGACAACGGGACAGTGGCCCGATCGTGGTGGAAACCGCCGTGGCAACAACCGGGGCGCTCGGAGAAGCCCTGATCTTTACCGGGACGACGGAACCGCGTCAGCAAGTGACCCTGAGATCGCAGGCAGATGGGCAATTACTCAATCTCAGGGTTGATGTGGGTGATCCCGTCCAGCAAGGGCAACGCTTGGGCCAGTTGGATGCGGTGTTGTTGGAAACCGCCGTCCGGGAGGAAGAGGCCGAACTGGCGGCTCGTCAGGTGGAAGTTTCTCAGGCGAAGACCCTGGTTGCTGATGCCCAAACCCAGGTAGAGCAGGCACGGGCAACCCTACAACAGGCCCAAGCCGATGCCGATCGCCTCCAGTCCCTTGCGGATCAGGGGGCGATTTCGCAACAGCAAGCCGAATTAGCCCAAACCAGCCGACGCACGGCGGAGCAAGCCCTCCGGTCTGCCCAAGAACAGGTGCGGACCCGGCAACAGGCGATCGCGGCAGTGGAACGGCGGGTGGCGGCCCAACAGGCGATCGTGCAGCAAGCAAAACAACGCCTCACCCATACCGTCCTGGTATCCCCCCTCACGGGCGTGGTCCTGCGTCGCTTTGTGGAAGCGGGGGATTTGATTCAGCCCGGTCAAGAGGTGCTGCAACTGGGGGATCTGCAAACCCTAAAGGTACGGGTGCAGGTGAGCGATCGTGACCTTAGCCAAGTCCAGACTGGACAAGCGGTCCAAGTCCAGTTTGATGCCCTACCGAACCAAACCTTTTCTGGTCAGGTAGCCCGTATTGCCCCCACGGCTGATCCCGCCGGTCGCCTGTTACCCGTGGAAATTAACCTGCCCAATCCCAACGGGAAGCTGGGCAGTGGGTTGTTGGCACGGGTACAGTTTACGAGCCTTGCCCCCACCCTCGTGGTGGTGCCGGAAGCCGCCTTAGCCGTCGGCGCTGATACCGAGAAACCGACCATCTTCGTCGTCCAGGAAACCGAGGCCCAACTGACGGTCCAGCCCCGTCCGGTACAAATCAGCCAACAGGTCGAGGGCCAAGTCGCCCTGACCACTGGCCTACAACCCGGTGAGCGCTTCGTGATCCGCAGCAATCGCCCCTTGCGACCAGGACAGCGTGTTGAAACCAGCTTGCTGTCAGAGTCCTAGGCAAAAGGCAAAAGGTAAAAGGCAAAAGGCAAAAGGCAAAAGGCAAAAGGCAAAAGGCAAAAGGTAAAAGGTAAAAGGTAAAAGGTAAAAGGTAAAAGGTAAAAGGCAGAACTCAAGTTTCCTGAGTGGTTGATGAAGGCTATAGCACGCCCCTAAGGTTGGGGCAGGCAGGATGCCTACTCCACAATGCTTCTGTCTTCTGTCTCCAATCTAAAATCCAAAATCTAAAATCTAAAATCCAAACTCTAAAATCCAAACTCTAAAATCCAAACTCTAAAATCCAAACTCCCCTCCCCCTATCCAATGAACGCTTATGACTTCCTTCCCTAGTCGTTCCGGTGTTAGCCTCAGTGGGCTGGCGATTCGACGGCATATTGGCACCCTGGTTTTGACGCTGGCGGTGATTGTGTTGGGGGTGTTTGTCGCCCTGCGGTTACCGGTTGATCTGTTGCCTTCGATTACCTATCCCCGGATTGGGTTGCGGATGGCGGCCCCAGGGATTGCTCCTGAGGTGGCGATCGATGAAATTACCCGGCCCCTGGAGGAGGCCCTATCGGCAACGGAGGGGGTGGTCCAGGTTTTCTCCCAGACGCGGGAGGGACAGGTGAGCCTGGATCTGTTTTTTGAACCGGGCGGTAACATTGACCAAGCCCTGAATGATGCGACGGCGGTGCTGAACCGTGCCCGCGATCGCTTGCCGGATACGGCGGAAACCCCCCGGTTATTTAAGTTCGACCCCTCGCAACTGCCTGTTTATGAAATGGCCCTGATGTCGCCTTCCCTGCGGGCGGTGGACCTGCGGGTGTTTGCGGATGAGGAGTTGGCGCGGGAGTTGGCGCGGGTGCCGGGGGTGGCGAGTGTCAATATTTCCGGCGGGGTGCGCGAAGAAGTGCAGGTTAACCTGGATCTACAACGGCTTCAGGCGGTCGGGTTGGGCCTCAATGATGTCTTGAGTGCGCTGCGGGAACGGAATTTGGATACGGCGGGGGGACGCATTCGCGGTGGGGAAACGGAACCCTTAACCCGTTTGGTCGGGCGCTTCCAGGATGCGGAGGCGATCCGCAATTTGCTGATCCCCGTCCCCAATACGTCACCACCCCAACAGGTTTACCTGCGGGATGTGGCCACGATTACTGACGGGACGGAAGAACAACGGATTTTTGTCATGCTCAATGGCGAGCCTGCGGTCAAGGTCAGTGTGCAAAAGCAGGCGGAGGCCAATACGGTCCAGGTTGTGGAAGGGGTCAAGACTCGACTAGAGCAACTTAAGCAATCGGGGGTTCTCCCGGCGGATCTGGTGCTGACTCCCACCCTGGATGAGTCCCGCTTTATTCGTAACTCGATCCGCAATGTCATCACTGCGGGGCTGTCTGGGGCGGGCTTGGCGGCGATCGCGGTGCTGCTATTCCTGGGGTCCTTGCGTCAAACGCTGATCATTGTGATTGCAATTCCCCTGGCAACCTTGACGGCCCTGCTGCTGATGGGCTTTTTCAACCTCTCGCTGAACGTCTTCAGTTTGGGGGGCTTGGCCCTAGGGGTGGGGATTGTGGTCGATAACGCGATCGTTATGCTGGAAAATCTGGCCACGGGGATGGAGGTGAGCCAACGGCGGGCGGGAGAGGCTCCCCTCTCGTCCCAACAGGCCTTGCTCCAGGCGGAGGTGAGCAGCCGCGAGTTGGAGTCGGCCCTGCTGGCCTCCACGACGACGAACCTGGTGGTGGTCCTGCCCTTCCTGCTGCTGGGGGGCTTTATTGCCCTCCTGTTTAATGAACTGGTTTTGACCATTAGCTTTGCCGTCGCGGCCTCGCTGGTGGTGGCCTTAACCGTCGTCCCCACGCTGGCCTCGCGGCTCTTGGCCCTGCCCGTGCGCAGTGGTTTGCAGCAATTCCTGTTGATTCGGGTTTTTCAGCGGCAATTGCAAGGATTAACCCGTCAGTATGCGAACTTCCTGGCCGAGGTCTTGCGCCATCGCCTGATCACGATCGCCCTTGCGGTGGTCATCTTGGGGGGTGGGAGTCTCTGGCTACTCGGTCAAGTGCCCCAGGAAATTTTGCCCCGAATTAATACGGGACAGGCTCGGATGTTTGTGCAATTCCCCCCTGGGACACCCTTGAGTGCCAACCGTAGGGTTATGCAAACCCTGGACGACCTGCTGCTGCAACAACCGGAAACGGACTATGTGTTCACGACGGCAGGCGGGGCACTGTTTGGGACCTCGACCAGTGAGAATGCGTTGCGGGGGTCCAGTACCATTACCCTCAAGCCGGGGACCAGTGTGTCGGCCTTTGTCGATCGCATGGATGGCATTTTCCAGGACCTGCCCCTGGTGGATACCACGATTCGGATGCAGCCGGAGTCGGTCCGGGGGTTAATTCTCAGCAATTCGCCAGTGCGGGCGGATCTGGATATTGGGTTACAAGGGGACGACCCGCAGGCGTTGGAGCAAGCGACTCGTCAAGTCCTGGCGGCCCTGCGGGAACAGGCAACCCTGGCCCGTTTCCGGCCCGATGCGGAGCAACGTCAGCCGGAGATTCAGATTCGACCGGATTGGAACCGGGCAGCGGATTTGGGGCTGTCTGCCCGAACGATGGGCGAAACGATTCAAACGGCCTTGAATGGGTCGGTGCCCACCCAACTCCAACGGCAAAACCGCCTGGTGGATATCAAGGTGCAAGTCGAGCCAGGCAGTGTGCAGCGTCCTGGTCAGTTACGTCAGATTCCCCTGTTTACCCCCGATCGCCAGCGGGTGCAGTTGGGGGATGTGGCCACGATCGCCGTGGGGACGGCTCCGGGTGAAATCCAGCGCATCAATCAACGTCAGGTTTCGCTCATTGCGGGGAGTTTGACCGATGGCGCTAGCCTCAGTAAAGCCCTCGCGGAAGTCGAAGCCATTCTGGCCCAGGTGGAACTGCCCCCCGGCGTATCGGTGCTGCCCAGTGCCAATGCGGCGACGAACCGGCAATTGCAATCCTCGCTGGTCCTGTTGGGGGGGCTGGCCGCGTTCATGGTGTTTGTGGTGATGGCCGTGCAGTACAACTCCCTGCTGGACCCGCTCGTGATTATGCTGACGGTGCCCCTAGCCTTAGCGGGGGGCATTCTGGGCCTCTATGTGACCCAAACGGCGATCGGGGCGACGGTCATTGTTGGGGTGGTGTTGCTCGTGGGGATTGTGGTGAACAACGCCATCATTATGGTGGAGTTGGCCAACCAGATCCGCGATCGCGAACAGGTTAGCCATACAGTGGCCATCCTCAAGGCCGCACCGCAACGCTTACGCCCGATCCTCATGACTACGATTACTACGGTGTTGGGTCTCTTCCCGCTGGCCCTGGGTTTAGGGGAGGGCGGCGAATTTCTGCAACCGTTGGGGATTGTGGTGTTCTCTGGCTTGTCCCTGGCGACAATGCTGACCTTGTTTATCATTCCTTGCTTCTATACACTGCTCCATGAACCGCGACGGCCCCGTGGTCAGACGCTTGTTTCTGTTGCAGAACCGACCCCGTCTAGTTACGACCTTGACCCGATGGGGCGTTTATGATGAACTGGCTTGCCCGTTAGTCTGGCAGGGTCAGCAATAGTAAAAATGCCCCCTACCCCTACCCAACTACTGCACTTGTTGATCAACATCGGGTTGGGGACCTATTGCGCAGCCACCCTAGGGGTAGAAGCAAGTGTCGCCGCTGCTCTGCACGACCAGTTTTGGGTTTATCAGCGGCATGGGGTGCAGGAGCAGATGGTTTGGTACACCTATAATCAAGCGATCGCTTAATTTTACTTAGATGAGGTGGGCGATCCAGCCCTCGCGCCCGGTGGGGCTGGGGTTTATCATAGGCAGCAATTTCCGGAGCTAGTCTTAGCCTGTGATCGTCTCCTGGCCGATGATCTTGCCGCAGTCCTCAGCATCCTCTAGCAGGGGATTAATACCCCTGAACATCAAGGATTTGTTGATCACTTACAGCGCTTACATGCCGAGTAAGGTACAGGGATCAACGCTGCTTGATCCCCCAACCTTGGTCATCTAAGGTCATCTAAGGGGCGATCGGGCTAGAAAATTAGACGACCAAGATTTAGTCAAATTGTCCGGACTCCTGCACCCAAACCGTTGAGTATTATAGAAACAGGCTGCGGGTTTCCGCATCGCACCAGTGGGAATTGCGACTAGGGGCAATGACTCAACTTGTCTAGCTCGCGATTCGGTAGGGTTGAACTTATGAGGATTTCCTATGAGTGAATCGACGACGGCCATAGCCTCATTCCGGGATCTGCCCGTCCCCTTAGAGCGGGATGTATTTTTACGCACCTTGATCCGCGAACTGGCGGGTACGCTCCAGGACGTAGTGGGTCTGGAAGAAGCCTCCGGATTTATTAGTGTGGTGGGGCAAGCGATGGGCCGCCAAATTGACCATGCCTATAAGGCAGCCCTACAGGTTTCGGATCTATCCCGCGAACAGGTGGCAGCGGTGCTGGTGGATCTGAAGGCCCGCATTCAAGGAGATTTTTACATTATTGAGGAAAGCGACGAAAAGATTGTTTTTGGGAATCGCGTCTGCCCCTTTGCCGAAAAGGTGATTGGTCGCCCGTCCATGTGCATGATGACCTCCAATGTATTTGGCTCGATCGCGGCGGATAACCTGGGTTATGCCAAAGTTGAGCTACAGGAAACGATCGCCGATGGGGCAAGTGGCTGCCGAGTTGTGGTCTACCTAAAACCCACGGAAGCAGCCGAAGAAGCGGAAGGTTGCGAATACTTCAAGTAATCTAGCCAACCCAGGAGATAGCAGATGCCAGGTGGAATAGCCGTCCCAGTATAGCGAGGACTTGGCTGTCCCCAGCGCGCCCAAGCGTTCCCATCACAGGCGGGCTACCTACCCACCCACGTTTTAGAGATTGGGGAACCCTCTTGTCTTGCGGGGATTTCCCTCCGCCCTAACACTCGGCGAAGGGCGATATGGGCGGTATCAGGGGGTAGGACCTAAACCGGTACTGCTGCGGTGCAACGATTTCGTTGGGAGAAGGGCGATCGCCTGCCGATTAGTTATGACCCCCGAACAATTTCTTCAGGTTGCCAAAGTTTTACCAGAAGCGATGCTGCTGGTGACCAGTGACGGTGAAATCTTAGCGAGTAATAAGCCAGCGGCTAACCTTCTGGGGCTTAAGCGCAAGGACCTAGTGGGCAAATGGCTCTGGGATTTACTGGTGGAACCGCCAGAGCCGGTGATTGCCTATTTGCAAGCCTGCGCCAAGAGTCGGCAATTGGTGCTGGGGAGCTTAACTTTAAGCAGTCCTTTAGAATCGGGCGAAGCAGCGATCTGTCGTGCGGAAGGGGCTGTGTTTCGTCCCTGGTCGCCAGAGGCCCCAGCGTTGGTCTTGTTAAGGCTGGAACTGCGATCGGCAGCCAATGCTGACTTTACCCTCCTCAATCAGAAAATTGAAGAACTCACCCAGGAAGTCCATCAACGCCAACAGGCCCAAGCTGAACTGGCCCGAAGCCATGCGGAGTTAACTGAACTGCTGGAAAAATTTCAACAAACCCAACTTCAGTTGGTGCAAACCGAGAAAATGTCAAGCCTGGGGCAATTGGTCGCTGGCATTGCCCATGAGATTAATAATCCCGTCAACTTTATTTATGGCAACCTGAACCATGCCCATCAGTATTTTAATGATTTACTAGGACTCTTAAACCTCTACCAGGAACATTATCCTGAGCCAGCGCAGGCCATTCAAGACGAGATTGACACGATCGATTTAGCCTTTCTACAACAGGATCTTGAGAATGTCATTCACTCAATGCAAACGGGAGCAAATCGTATTTGTGAGATTGTTAAATCGCTCCGGATGTTCTCACGTCTAGATGAGGCCGAAGTCAAGCAAGTCAATATTCATGAAGGGATTGATAGTACCCTAATTATCTTACAGAGTCGCCTCAAGGCAACCACTGAACGGCTCGCGATCGAGGTAATAAAAGAATATGGTAATGTCCCCCTTATTGATTGTTACGCGGGTCAGTTGAATCAGGTTTTTATGAACCTTTTGGGGAATGCGATCGATGCTTTGGAGGAAAGCCAGCAGCAGCGACGATCTGGCTTTATCCGTATTGAGCCTGGACAGATCCGGATTCGGACTGAAGTTTGCCGCGCTGGTTGGGTCGCGATCAGCATTAGCGATAACGGACCAGGCATCCCAGAAGCAGTTGTCCAACGCATCTTCGACCCCTTTTTCACGACCAAGCCTGTGGGTCAGGGAACAGGTCTGGGCCTGTCCATTAGCTACCAGATTGTGACAGAGAAGCACGGCGGGAAATTATCCTGCACTTCTGCACTCGGTAAAGGCACCACATTCACGATCGAAATCCCTGTCCACCGGTTAGTGCCCTAAGGAATAACCAGGTGTCTAGTCGAAAGCCAGCCACTCCTGCTAAGTACCGCGCCCATTGGAATCGCATCCTAACCCTGGGCAACTGCATTGGGTAACTGGCGTGATACCCATCTCGCAAACTTTTAGACAAACATCACTTAGCATGGCCGTCCTGGGAATTGTCTTAATAAAAAGTTAGAGAATGATCTGAATTTGGCTGAATTTTGTTGAATAGATTAAGGTCGATTGCAGGTTAATGGCACTTGCTTGCAACTTTGTGGGCCTTGCGCCATTCTGGATAGACTCTGAAGCCCTCACATCATAAGGAGACATGGTATGGCCAGGAAGAGCCGCAGCACGAGTTCCTCATCGTCTAGCACCCCCACCAGGAGTAAGCCGAAAGCGAGTCAATCGTCCTCGACGGCCACGAGTTCCTCGCCCTCAGCACCAACGGAAGCTGCCCCCGCAGCGAGCGGGTCGATCGCACCTGCAACAGTAACACCCGAAACTGCGGTGCCGGCGGCGGCTGAGGTCACCCGTCCAGCCAAGACAGCCACGGCGGCTCCGTCGCCTGTGGCCCAGCCGGTCACCCCCAGCAAGGTGTCCCCGGAGGGTCCGTTATCGGCCCAACTGGAGCGTCAGATGGCTGAACAGGCTGCTTTACAGGCTCGCTGCGAAGCACTGCAACAGACCCAACAGGACCAAGCCACCACGATCGCCCAATTGCAGCAACAGCTTGCGGAGCAGGCCCAAGTACGCCAACAGCAAGAACAAACGATCGCGGCACTCCAACAGGCCGAGGCTTCTCTCCAACAACAGCTAGCCCAGCGATCGGATGAGGTCACCACCTTGCAAGCCGCCCTGCACGATCGGGAGCAACACCTACAGACCACCCTGGCTGCCCAACAGGCTGCCCAACAGGTTTGCCAGAATTTGCAGCAGCAAGTGGCTGACTTACAGCAACAGTTAGCCGCAACCACCGCCGCCAGCACGGCCCAAAGCCAGAACGACCAAGCCCAACTCACGGCCCAGGCCCAAATAATCGCCGACCTGCAAGCGCAAGTTATAGCCCTGCAAACGCAACTGGAGGCAGAGTCTACCCAGGAGGCATCTACCCAAGCGGCACTACAGAGCCAGGTGGACACCCAAGCCCAAACGATCGCCGAACTCAATCAACGTCTCCGGGAGCTGCACAGTGTTGCCGCGATCGGGGAATTCCAGCTACGGAAATGGCAACGCTAAGGGACTCCCTTGGCATCAGGAGCAATTGGGATCAGGGGTAACCCCAAGGGGTAGGATAGGAATCGGGTTAAGACTGCTGTCAACGATCGCCCTGCCCCTGGATGGTTTGACTTAGGACGGGGAGTGTTTAAGGCAGCGCTCATCGTCTTCAAAAAGGGGGTTGGCGTGGAAAAAGCAATTCGTGGTCTGAGAAACTTTAAGGCTGGGTATTTCTGTAGTCATCAAGATCTGTTTGAGCAACTAGCCGAGGGACAAAAACCCAGGATTCTCTTCATTGCCTGTTCTGACTCGCGGGTTGATCCCAATCTCATTACCCAATCGGAGTTGGGTGAATTATTTGTTCTCCGGAATGCCGGCAATATTGTGCCTCCCTATGGGGCTGCCAACGGGGGAGAAGGAGCCGCGATCGAGTATGCCATCCACGCCTTGGGCATTGAACAAATTATCGTGTGTGGCCATACGCACTGCGGGGCAATGAAGGGCCTGCTCAAACTCCATGCGATCGAAGAATTCATGCCCCTGGTCCACGAGTGGCTCAGACATACCGAAGCCACCCGTCGCTTGTTACTCGAAAACTACAGCCAGCGCGACCACGAAGAACTGATCGAATTGGCCGTGGCGGAGAATGTCCTAACCCAACTGGAAAACCTACGCACCTATCCGGTTGTGCGCTCGAAACTCCACCAGGGCAAGCTGAAGCTCTATGGCTGGATTTACCAAATCGAAAAGGGTGAAGTGTTGTCCTACGATCCCAATCAGCAGGCATTTGTCCCCCTCCATACGGAGATTCCCGCCTGCGATCTGCCCCAAGTGCCCTCAGCAGCGACCAACAGCCACACGGCCTATGGTACAAACTGGTTGCCGCCGGAGCAGGCCGATCGTATCTATCGGGGGTCAGCTTCGGTGCGTGAATCGGTGCGTGAATCGGTGCGCCCATGAGACGCGCTCAACATCCCAGGGGGCCTTAACAGACGACGGCAGCCGGGACGGGAGCCGCGATCGGCTGCAAACTGTAGCCCACAACGGGCACCCCTCGGCAAAAGAAACCCTGGCGTGGCCGTAGCTCAAACGCCGCTGATCGCCCCTGTTGCCATTCCGCTTCCGTTAGCACCTGCATCCCGTGGGCGGTGGGGATAAGCTGGACGGGGGTTTGCCGCGATCGGGTGATTAAAAGATGAGTTGGCTGAAACATTTCGTTAATGCTCCTGGTCAATAGGCCGTTAAATCTTAGAGTCACGGCCCGCTATCTGCCCATAGCGTAACAAAAATATTAAGTTGTGTAATATTCTCTCATCAAGTTAATGGGTGGGGATTGCCGCGATCGCGGGTACGGGTTTCCCGATACTTGCATTACCCATCGGCCAAGGGTTATCCATCTAGCACCACCATCCCCAGGGCAGGCGCTATACACTGGGAGTTCAGATACCCTCGCAACCTTGCGCCTATGCCTCAGTTATCTCCTGCCTCTTCCCAACCCATGTCGCTACCCCCAGCACTGCCCGATACCGTTACGGCCCTCAGAATTGCACCGGCCCAAGTCATACGCGGTCGGGGGGTTCTGGCGGCCATGACGGCCACGATCGCCCGTTTAGGCCAGCGGCCCTTGGTGATTGGCGGGGCACAGACTTTAGCACTACTCATGGCCCAGTGGCAACCCGATCTGGACAAGCATTCCCTCGCGATCGCCCAGGCAGAGTACACCCCCGACTGTAGTGAAGCTAGCCTCCAGCGATTGCGCGATCGGGCCGCCGCCCACCAGGCGGATGTGGTGATTGGGGTGGGGGGCGGTAAAGCCCTCGATACGGCCAAATTGCTGGCAGCGCAATGCCAGGTGCCGATCGTTACCATCCCCACCGCTGCCGCCACCTGTGCCGCCTGGACCGCCCTCTCAAATGTCTATTCTGACCAGGGGGCTTTTCTTTACGATGTGGGGCTGAGTCGCTGCCCGGATTTGCTCATCCTCGACTACGACCTAATCGCGACGGCCCCCCAACGCACACTGGTGGCCGGGATTGGGGATGCCTTGGCCAAATGGTACGAAGCCTCGGTTAGTAGCGGCCATGCTTCGGACACCCTGATCATCGCCGCTGTGCAGCAGGCGCGGGTGCTGCGCGATATCCTCTTGCAAAAATCCCTAGCGGCTCTCCAGACCCCCGGTAGCGAAGTCTGGCAGGAGGTGGTTGATGCGACGGTATTAATGGCGGGGGTGATTGGTGGCCTTGGGGGTGCCCAATGTCGCACGGTGGCTGCCCATGCGGTCCACAACGGCCTCACCCACCTGACGGCAACGAAGCGCTTCCCCACCCTACATGGCGAGAAGGTGGCCTATGGCATCCTGGTGCAACTGCGGCTAGAGGAAATGCTCCAGGGTAGCCAACTGGCGATCGCGGCCCGTCACCAATTACTAAGCTTCTATCAAACCATTGGGTTACCGACCTCTTTGCATGACTTGGGCCTAGCCGAGGTCACCCTGGCGGAACTGGAGCAAGCAGCGGCGATCGCCTGTGCCCCGACCTCAGATTTGCACCACCTGCCCTTCCCCGTCGTCCCGACCCAACTCGTGGCAGCGATGGTTTCCACCACTGCCCCCAGCGAGATCAGCGGCAGCTGTTATGCCATCAGCAACCCCCAGGGGCAGCATACGCCCCCCGCTAGCGCCCCAGCGAACCCCCCAGCTTCCCAGGAATTGGCCCCCTGAGGCTTACCATGCTTAAGTAGGGCACAGGTTGCGATCGGGGAGGTTGCGCATGGATATCGGCATTCCTAAGGAAACGAAGGATCAGGAGTTTCGGGTAGGCTTGAGTCCGAGTAGCGTGCGGGTGTTAACGGAACGGGGACACCACGTTTGGATCGAAACAGGGGCTGGGTTGGGCGCAGGCTTCACGGATGCGGACTATCAGCAGGCCGGGGGACACATTGTCCATACCGCTGCCCAGGCGTGGAATCAACCCCTAGTGGTTAAGGTGAAGGAACCCCTGGCCAGTGAATATGAATGTCTGCAAACGGGCCAGGTGCTTTTCACCTACCTGCATCTCGCCGCCGATCGCACCCTCACGGAAAGACTGATCGCCAGTGGCACCACCGCAATCGCCTACGAAACGGTCGAATTACCCGATCAGCGCTTGCCCTTGTTAACCCCGATGAGCATTATTGCCGGACGCCTATCGGTACAATTTGGGGCACGGTTTTTAGAACGACAGCAGGGGGGGCGGGGGGTGCTC
>NZ_JBRCAD010000118.1:0-5539 GCF_053493415.1 Trichothermofontia sp.
GTGTTGGGGCTGGGGGCACTTGCCGGGGTGGCACTAGCCACGGGCGATCGCGGCACGCTCGCCGACGCACTGCCAGCGGACATCGCGGTATTCTTGGCAGCGATCGGGGCGACAGGGGCCGCTGGGGAAGCCGTTGGGCGAGCCGCCGCCGGGAGCGATGGGGCTTGGGTGATCAGCGGTGCGGGTTCACGGGCCGCATCAGGCGGCCCAACCAGCTTCCGGTTGGGGGTGAAATTGGTGCCAAACAGGGCCACCCCCGCCGCCAGCGGGACGATCGAGACCTTTAAGCAATCGTAGAGTTTCATCGATAACACCCTGCCTCATTGCATAAATCCATTGAAGTCTTTTTCGCGGGAGTGTTCCCCCCATCCGGTAAAGTTGAGGCGATACCTCTGGCGATCGCGCCAGCCACCATTCCGGAATTGTGCGATGACTGCCCTCACCTGGACCCGTCGTCATATTCTATCGCTCGCTGACTTCACCCCAGCGGAATATGACATCGTTTTACAAACGGCTGCCAGTTTTCGTGAAGTATTGTCTCGGCGAACCAAGAAAGTCCCCGCCCTCCAGGGACAAGTGGTCACTAACCTCTTTTTTGAACCCTCCACTCGCACCCGTAGCAGCTTTGAACTAGCGGCCAAGCGGCTTTCAGCCGACATCCTCAACTTTGCGCCGGGGACCTCCTCCCTCACCAAGGGGGAGACGATCCTGGATACCGCCACAACCTATTGGGCGATGGGCACCGACCTCATGGTGATCCGCCACCAGGAAGCCGGGGTTCCCCAGACGATCGCCCAGGCAATGGATCGGCTAGGGTCAGGGGTTGGCGTGCTAAACGCCGGGGATGGGCAACACGAACATCCTTCCCAAGCGCTGTTGGACCTGTTTACCCTGTGCCTGTTGCTCGATGGCCAACAGCCGCGACTGGCCTGCCTCCAGGGCAAGAAAATTGCGATCGTGGGGGATATTTTGCATTCACGGGTGGCGCGATCAAACCTGTGGAGCCTGACAGCCAGCGGGGCTGAGGTACACCTAGCAGGACCGCCCACGCTGCTACCCCAGCTATTTGCCGTCTATGGGGAAAATCGACCGGGTAGCCTCCAGCTCCATTGGGAACTCGATCCCGCCCTCGATCGGGCTGATTTTGTGATGGCCCTGCGGTTGCAGCGGGAACGGATGAGCCAGCACCTCCTGCCCAGCCTGCGGGAGTATCACCAGCAGTTTGGCCTGACCCACGATCGCCTACGCCAGTGCCAGCCCCACGTTCGCGTCCTACATCCAGGGCCGGTCAATCGGGGGGTGGAAATCAGTTCTGAGTTAATGGATGATCCCCAATTCAGTCTCATCTCGCAACAGGTCACCAGCGGCGTCGCCGTCCGGATGGCCCTGTTATACCTCATGGGCAGTGGCCGCCATCCCACGCCATAGCCTGATCGCCTTGTTTGACCATATCGCTCATCGCCTTCCCCTGTGGTCTAGCGATTGCGGCTACGGGGGTCGAGGGCATCCCGCAGACCATCCCCCAGTAAATTAAAAGCCAGAACTGTCAGGACAATCATCAACGCCGGCGGCCAGATCAACCAGGGTTGAAGCACCAGGATCGAAGCATTCGTGGCCAGGGACAACATATTGCCCCAGGAGGGGTCTGGCTGCTGAATCCCCAGGCCAATAAGACTCAAAACCGATTCCGCCACGATAAAACTGGGTACAGAGAGGGTCGCCGCAATAATCACATAGGTGGCTGTTTGGGGCAGGACGTGGGTCGTGATGATGTATAACGGCGTCCCCCCCATGACCTGGGCCGCCTGGACAAATTCCCGCGATTTGATCGAGAGCACCTGTCCCCGGATCACCCGCGCTAGACTGGCCCAACCCACCAATGAGGTGATCACCACAATCAGAAGAAAGCGTTGGGCACTACTTAACCCAGCGGGGAGTACCGTCGCCAAGGCGATCAGCAGGTAAATGCTGGGAATTGTCATCAAGACTTCCACCAGCCGCATCAGCAGGCTATCGGCCCAGCCCCCAAAGTAGCCAGAAATCCCGCCCACCAACAACCCCAGGGGAAAGGAAATCGCGACCCCCACTAGGCCGACAAACAGGCTAATCCGCCCGCCATAGACCAATCGACTAAAAGCATCCCGGGCCTGATCATCGGTTCCCAGCAGGTTGAAGCGGGCCGGACCGATCGTGCCGAATAGACGCACATTGGTTTCCCAACCCAGAATCCGATAGGGGGTACCCCGCACCAACAAGCGGATGGGGGAGGGCTGGCTGCGATCGACGATTAACTGTTGTTCCCCCGTCGTGCGATCGATCAGCCCCTGTTCAGTCGGGTAAACATGGGGGCCGATCCACTGTCCGGCTTGATTGCGCCAGTAGATTTGGGTGGGGGGCAAAAGCGCCCCGTTGGGCTGGGAAGCATAGGGATCGTAGGGCGCGACAAAATCTGCCGCAATGACGGCCAAGTAAAAGACCAGCAACAGTCCTGCGCCCCAGCGGGCCAAGGCATTGTTACGAAGTTTTTGCCACCAGTTCATTGGCTAATGAGCGTCTTGAGTGCTTTCCTGCGGAGATTTGAGCGGAGCCGTGAGCGGCTCGGCCTCGAAGGGGGAGGTGCCCCCCGCCGCCGCTGCCACCACCGGATTACAGAAAAAAGAACCCGTTTGGGGCGGTAGGGTCGGATCAAGGGCAATTTCCACAATACTCTTGATCACACCCGTTAGGGGAATCGCCAGAATCACGCCCAGTAATTCCCCCACCCGTGCCCCCAACAATAAGGAGGCCAAAATAATAACCGGACTGAGGCCCGTCAAACTCCCCAAAATCCGGGGTGCGATCAGATTATCTTTGACCTGTTGCACCACCACCGCAACGGTGAGCACCTGGAGGGCCAGCCAGCCATCAATGAAAACCACCACCAGGCACACCGTGGCAATCCCCAGGGTGGCCCCAATAAAGGGGATCACCTCCATCAGGCCGATGAAAACCGAGAATAATAGGAAAAACGGCACATTTAAGAGCCAAAAAGCCACTGTTAGCATAACGGCCATAAACAGCCCTAACAGGAGTTGACCGGAGACAAATTTTTGCAAATTGCGCTCCAGGGACACGGTCAGCACATCCCGAATCTGGGGGGAGAGAAACTGGGTTAACCCTTTCCAGATCCGTTCCCCATCCAGCAACATATAGAAGGAAATGACTAGGATCAGCACCAGATCAATGACCCAGCCAAAGGTTCCCAAGACTAACCCCAGGCTTTTGCCGGCGATCGCCTGGGACTGGACTTGCAGTTGGGTTAACAGTTGCGACCCCAATAATTGCACATCAAAGGGGAGATTGTGGATCTGGCTCCAAGCCTGGAAGGCTAAAAATTGCTCCCGACCCGAGTCCAGGAGCATCGGTAAATTGCTAATAAACTGTTTGGCTTGATTCACGACGGGCGGGGCGATCGTGATCCCCACCAGGACCACGCCTACCCCCGCCAGAAGATAAACCAGGACCGCCGCGATCGGGCGGGGCAGTAACACCTGGAAGCGGGCCACCGCATAGTTGAGCAGGAAAGCGATCAGACTGGCAGTCACTAAAATACTGACCAGTTCGCCAATATACCGAATCGCCCCAACCGTGGCCCAGCCGACCGTCAAGATCAGCAGCCAGGTGAGCAAGAACTGTTGGAGGGGGGTAAAGACCCGATTCATACTGGATCTCGGCTCAATCTATTAGGCTCAACGCTAGATTTTCAGCTTACTCGATTCACCTGAACTGACAAGAGCGCGAGCCTGTCCGTCCTGCTCTGTCCCCACCGGATCAGCACCGGACGGCTGTTATACCGTTAGCTTTTGAGTGGCGGTGGCCTTAGGCACCGATGGCTTGCGGTGTTTTTTAACCGCCTGTCCCTGGATCACCTCAGGATGTGCGTCAAGAAGTTGGATCAAATCACCCAGGGGCAAAACCACCGGCATACCGTCCTTGAGCATTGAGACTGCCATACCTCACCTCCTAAAAACAATAAGTACAACGGCTTGTGGTTGTTACGGGTTAGTCGCAGCCCTGGGTGTTCCTGATGAGCATCCGTCGGGCTACTCGCTTGTCAACATCTGCAATTTCCTAGCGTTAACATGGGGTCGGTCTGCGCTGGGGCAGCCGCTCACCCCCATCTATCTTAAGGGATATTCGGGGTATAGGCTTCAACCGCTCGCATCGGCAAAGCCACGGAAGGTTTACCCCGTTTAGGGGGCTTTTTCCGATAGGGGGATGGGGACCGGGTAGCCTTCCGGGTGCCCCGGCGCAGTCGCATCGTTGGTGAGGGTTGCGCCCCTTGCAACCACGGACGTTGGGGCGGGGGCTAACCAACGCTGGAGCCGGGTGGGCAAAACCTCGCGCTGGTTAATTAAATAAATGCTGACCAAGGTAAGGCAAACGCCCCCCCATTGCAGCGGGGTCAACACTTCCTGGAGGAGCAGGTTACCAAATAACAGGGCAAAAACGGGGGTTAGGAAGGTTAGGGCACTCAGGCTGGTGAGGTTGCCCCTCGCAGCCAGATAGAAAAATAACCCGTAGGCGATCGCGCTGCCAAAGACGGTGGCGTAGGCCAAGGCTGACCAATCGGCGATCGTCAGGTCTGTCCATTGCCCGGTTTCCCACCAACCCGACAGCACAAATAGGGGAATCCCACCCAGAATCATGTGCCAGCCCGTCGCCACGATCGGGTCGGCATGACGACTGACAAAACGAATGAGGATCGTCCCCACCGCCATTGACAGGGCAGCCATCAGCATCAGCCATTGACCATGCTGAAACAGCGCCTCCAACAGCGCCAACAGATTAAACGACGCTGGGGTTAGGGTGGTGTGTCCCAACAGCCAAGCGCGGCCCGTGAGGAGCACCGAGGCCGGAATTCCGAGCAAGCTAATCCCCACCACCCCAAACACTAACCCCAGCCAGCCCACCGCACCGATGTGTTCCCCAAAGAGCCAACTGGCCATCAGGGCGACGGCCAAGGGTTGGGAGTCGATCATCACGGACCCTAACCCCGCACCGGTACGGACGAGGCCCTGGCCTAAAAAGCCCTGGAAGAGGGCGGCATCGATTACGGCAAACAGGGCAATCCAGCCCCAGGCCCGCCATCCCCGTGGTTGGGGTCTACCCATGAGGGCCGCAGCCAGGAGCACCAAAAGGCCAGCGGGCACCAGCCGAATCCCGGTCATGAAAAAGGGGGTGGTATGGGCGATCGTTCCCTTCATCGCCACCATTGCCGTACCCCACAGGAAAAATGGGGCAATTAGGAGGAGGGGGGCAAAGGGAAAACGGGCTTCAAAGGGCTTGATAGGCATGGGGAGGCCAGATAAAAGAAGGGGGTATGGGGGGTGATCGCGGCAGGGCTAGGGAGAGCCGGGAAACAGACAGGATCGCCCTGGCCCACGGCAGGGATCTCAAGGGGGCAAGTGATTAGATTTATTGTAGCGAAATATTGAGTTTTGTTAAGGTGGCGGTGATCGAGCTACCCACGGTTGGGGGGAGCGGCGCTGGGCGGGGG
>NZ_JBRCAD010000119.1:0-11615 GCF_053493415.1 Trichothermofontia sp.
GTGGGGGATGGTGCCGGGGAGTCAAGGGGAGCAGCAGACATGGACAGGCAACCTGAATAACGATCGCGATCGCTGCGATCGTGCCACAGAATTCCTGTTCATGGGAGGATCGTGAAGGATTGCACCTCTAGGACAGGGCCGATCATGGCCAAGGTCATAATGTCAGTGCGGATTTGGCCCTGGATCTGCACTTGCAACCCCACCTGTTTCAACGTCGGGGGGGCATCCTTGAGTTCGTAGGTTTCTCCCGTAGGGGTAACAACGGCCCAGGTGCCCGGTCCCATCCCCGGACGGGCGATCGTGCCTGTAATTTGGCTCGTCATCCCGGTTGGACCTCCGTTTTCAAGGCTAAGTGGGCCAGACCCAAACAAAGCAGAGCATTGAGGATCAGGAAACTCCGGGCGAAAAGACCAGCCCCTAACCATAGCAACTGGGAACCCGCGATCGCGCTCCCCAGCAGAAAGACCGTCATGCCAATTGTGGTTCCGATCGCCCAGCCTTTTCCCTGGGGATGGCCCAAGAGTAGGACGAGCAGGCCAAAGGGAATCAGGACACTGGCAAACCAGGGGTTCAAGAGGGGACTCCCCTGGATCACATTGCCCCACTCGGCCACCCCACTGCCCAATACACGGAAGGGCCACTGGGGCAGATCAAAGATATAGAAACCCCGCAGGAAAAAGAGACCACTGCTGCCAGCCACTAGCCCAGCCCCCAACCCCCAAGTCCAGCGGAAGGGGAAGTAATAGCGCAGGAAAATTGCCAATAGGTAAGACCCCAGGACCATCAGCAATTTGGGGACAAGAGCCGCCACGCCGCCATCCATCCAAAAGCGGGGGTTAAGGTAGCCGTTATCCCGTAACCAGCGGAAGAAGTCCCGGAAGTCCACATTGCCCCGTTCTGCTAGTTCCACCGCCTTGGCCGCATCCAGTTGACCCGCCCCGTAGTAGTTGAACGCATCATCAGGAACCGCACGGGCCGCCTTTTGCAAAACGTTGGTCACGGCATCCGGGTGATCAATCCCGCTCGCCTTGACTAGGGCCGCCACCCCAGCCACGTGGGGAGCGGCCATACTGGTGCCCTCGTAGGCCGCGAAGATCGCCGCCCCAGTTTCCGGGTCGATCGTATTCTGCAAAATTCCCCCCAGGTCACCGTCTACCTTCGAGCCGCCCGGAGCCGCCAGATCAATCCCCGCCCCAAAATTAGAGTAGGGGGCCTTGTCGCCAGCGGGGCCGAGGGCCGCCACCCCAATCACATGGGGATAGCGGGCTGGGTAGGTGGCGGCATTCTGATTGGCATTCCCGGCGGCGGCCACGATCACCACGCCCTTGTCATGGGCATAATTGATCGCATCCCGCAACACGTGACTTTCACCCCCACCCCCCAGGCTTAGGTTGATCACATCGGCATCATGGTCCGCTGCAAACCGAATGGCATCGGCAATATCGGCCACTTCCCCAGCTCCAGAGGCACTCAACACCTTCAAGGGCATGAGTTTCGCCTGATAGGCAATTCCCGCAACGCCGTAGTCGTTATTGGTGGATTGGGCGATCGTGCCCGCCACGTGGGTGCCGTGGCCGTTGTCATCGGTGGCGTCGGTGCGATCGTTGACAAAATCGTAGCCCTCGACCCACTCGGTTTGGGCTAAATCCGGTACCGGGGCAATGCCCGTATCAATGACTGCAACAGTCACGCCTGCACCCTTCGTCCGTTCCCAGGCGGGTTCAAGGTTAATGCTCCGCAGGTTCCACTGTTTGGGATAGTCCGGGTCGTTGGGAATTTCCAGGGTGTGGTAGCGGTAGTTGGGTTCAATCCGTTCGGTGAGTTTGGCGAGGGGTGAGCGGCGCAGTGCCCGCAGACGTTGACGATCGCCGCTAATGATATACACCTGTTCCGCCTGGGCATACTGGCTATTGAGGCGGGGTTCAACGCCAAATTCCTGGGCGATCGCCTGCAAGGCCGGTTCAATCTGGGCCGTTTGGGTTTCCCGAAAGTCGAGAATAATCGCATCAAACTCACCCCGGTTAACCGATCCCAGGTAGGTCCAGAGGGCCGCCACCAAACCGAATAGAAATAATCCTAGCCAGAATACTTTTTTCATACGCTTCCCTCACGGACGCCGGACCTACGATCGTCAGGCTGGGAATAACCCCAGATATGCCACCACGATAGCGCAGTTGGCCTCACCCCGATCGCAGCCAACTTGACCGGGTTGTTGTTAGGCTTCCCCCTGAAAGCGAGCGAGGAGGTCCTGACGGGAAGACCGAAGGATTAATCGAGTGCGATCGTGGGGAGACAAGGCCATTAGTTGGGGGATAATGCCAACTAAATCCTCATCGACATGATCGAACTTAGCGGCTAACAGCGCTTCCAGGTCTATCCGTTCTCCCTCTTGACGCCCTTCTTGACGCCCCCTTTCTAAGGTCTCTTCCAGCCATTGTTCATAGACAGGGGATAAGTTCATGGCAATCTCCTGCTCAGATCTGCTTAGATTGTGCCGTCTTTGAAGAGTGATCTGCAACTGGGCAAGGGCAGCGAGGGCTTGCCGTTGCAGGGGATGGTTGGCGAGGGCCATGAGTTCGGTGACGGCAGTGCGTTGAACGGTGCCGCGTCCGAGCAGGCGGAGCCAAAGGGTGTCGGGGTGGATGGGGAGTTGGTGAATGACCACGATCGCGCTCCGCAACGCCGGGGCTAGGAAGTAGACACCCTCGGACCAGCCCGGTTGGGGTTCCGCCCGGAAGCTAGTGAGGATGCGGGGAGAAGCCGTAGGGACCAAGATCCAGAGGTGGGGGAGGTCGGGGTCCAGCCGTTTTTGTTTTTGGCGTTTAGCTGCGCGGCGTTGGTGGGCCTGGAGCCGCAGTAGTTTATTGAGGCAGGCGCAAATCTCAGCGGTGGGGGCAGGATTCCGAAACGCTTCGAGGAGGGCGGGGACCTGAAGCATTTGCCCTAGGAGGCCGAGGTGGTGTTGCTGAGTTGCAAGTTGCGGGTTAGGCTGGCACCAGAGATCAACCTGCTGGGGTTCACCAGGGGGGATTTCCAAGCTGATTTCGGCCTCAACGCTGAAGGCGATCAGGAGTCCTTTAAGGTATTGTTTAGCGAATTGATCGTGGGCTTTGCGGGTCATTAAATTTTGAATCTATAAATTTTGAATCTAGGCAAGCGCAAGGGGATAGCCAGAGGATTAGGGAAGTTGCGGAACGTTATCACAAGCGACACAAGCGATAGAACATCGCGGTTGACTTAGGTAGGGGGGCTACACGGCCCGTCCCTAGTTACTACACTTCGTAGGCTTACCCTGCTGGCCAACTGACCACTTTGCGAGGTGCCTGCACGAAAACGCTTGAGATTCAACTCTTCTGGATGAGTAGCCTATGGCAACCATTTTGCGCGATCTCAGTTACCGCTATCCAGGGCTGTATGATGCCATTTCCTGGATCATGACGCTCATGGTAGGGGGGGAGGCCCGGTTTCGACAGTTGGCGCTAGAGGGGCTGACGATCGCGCCGGATACCGAGGTGTTAGACCTGTGCTGTGGGGGGGGACAGGCCACCCGCTGGTTGGTGCAGCGATCGCGCCATGTCACTGGCTTGGATGCCTCACCGCGATCGCTAGATCGGGCACAGCGGCTGGTCCCAGCGGCGACCTATGTGCAGGCGCTGGCAGAAGCGATGCCCTTCCCAGATGCACAATTTGATCTAGTGCATACCAGTATGGCGTTGCATGAGATGCAGCCACGGCAATTGCAGCAAATTTTGCAGGCTGTTCATCGTGTGCTGAAGCCGGGCGGGTGTTTTACCCTGGTTGATTTCCACCGTCCCCGCAATCCTTTACTTTTTCCTGGCCTAGCCTTGTTTTTTAGCCTGTTTGAGACAGAAACAGCTTGGCATTTGCTAGAGACCGATCTCAGCCAAGTGTTGGCCGCCGTGGGCTTTAGCGGCACGCCCCAGGGACCCGTCGCCACCCCAATTCAACCTCGGCTGTATTTAGGTGGGACGTTGCAAGTCCTTCAGACGTACCGATTACCGTCATAAGACGCCCCGACGATCGCTTGACGGAAACAAGGGCTGGGGTAAGATTTTTTAAATAGGGTTTCGTTTGGGGTATTTATCCCTACCCTCCCACACACGGTATCTGTGAGAAGAGAAGGACAGAACGTGAAAAAGTTTCATCCTCGGCAATCTACTGGTTTGCGATCGGGCCGTGCACTGACAGCCATTCCTCTCCCCCGGTTGACCGCCAAGGGGCTAACGCGCTTAATCCGCTTGGGGATTATAACAACCCTGGTGCTGTTGGCCTGCCTGGCGGGTTCGCTCCTTAACCAGCAGGAGCTAGGGGCCAGTGCCCAGGGGCCGATCGCCCAGGCGAGTGGGCCAGCCCCCGCTCAAGTTGCCGACTTTGACCAGTGGCAGCGATCGCTCTTCCTCGAAGGCACCATTACCCAGGGTGCGGTTATGGGACCGCCACTTCCCGCCCAAGCCCCCATCGGCAATGCGGCGATCGGGGGCTTGGCGGCCAAACCCCAGGCCAAGGTGACAGCGAAGGCGGCAGACACCAAGCAATTGGACAACTACGGTGGGCAGAAGGTAGCCGCCGTTTCCCGGTGGCAGGGAGCATCGTTCCCGGTCGAAAATTTCCAGATGTATACCTCGCCGTTTGGCTATCGATTATCCCCAACGGGATCGCTCACCCAGGAGTTCCACTACGGTCTTGATATGGCAGCTCCGGAGGGCAGTTATATCCGTAATTGGTGGTCCGGTAAGGTGGTGGAAGTCTCAGATGATAGTAACTGCGGCACGTCAGTGGTCGTGGAATCGGGTCCCTGGGAGCATATTTATTGCCACATGCAGGGCTATGTGACCACGGATAGTCGTGGACGATCGATGCTGGACCAGGAGGGGGGTGTCCAGATTTATGAAGGCCAGATGGTCCCGGCGGGGGCGCGGATTGGCCGCGTGGGAATGACGGGCCGCACAACGGGACCGCACCTCCATTGGGGACTGAAGTATTCCAGCCAGTGGGTTGACCCCGCCTTGGTGCTGCGGGCCATGTACGCGCAACAGGCCCGCGCCGCGTCTTAAGGGTATGCCCCCTGAACACGATCGGGCTGAGGGGGAGGTCGGGAAAGCGGCTATCGTGAGTAGTATGGACCAATGGTCATACTACGGGTGGTCATACAGCACTTCCATCCTTGGTAAGGTACAGACAAGGGGCTTAAGCCCCTTGTTCAAAAGGCTTGACAGTACTTCATTAGAGAGGGAACGGCTGTATCTATGAAGACATTGACTTTTCTGCTGAACTCACCCCTTAAGAACGGGTAGTTGATGCAATCCGCAGCCTAATGTACCTAAAACAACTCCATCTACGCCAATTTCGTAATTACCAGGATCAGCAGATTACCTTTCAGGCCCCCAAGACGATCCTGGTGGGTGAGAATGCCCAAGGAAAATCGAATCTGCTGGAGGCGGTGGAATTGTTATCAACGTTGCGATCGCATCGCGCTAGCCGCGATCGTGATCTCGTTAGGCAAGGCCATAGTACGGGGCAGATCCAGGCAACTTTAGAGCGGGTAACAGGCACGATCGACCTGGGGATTATTCTCAGGGTTAATGGGCGGCGGACTGTTTCGCGCTACCAGGAAACGTTACGGCGGCAATTGGACTTACTGGGGTCCCTGAACACGGTGCAGTTTTCCAGTCTGGATCTGGATCTGGTGCGGGGGGGGCCGGAACAGCGTCGTCATTGGCTCGATACCCTACTCATCCAACTGGAGCCGGTCTATGCCAGCATTTTGCAGCAATATCAGCAGGTCCTACGCCAGCGGAATGCCCTACTCAAAGGACAACTAACGGTGGGTGAAGCAGCTACGCCTGACGCCGATCTCCCTTCCCAATTAGCACTCTGGGATGCGCAACTGGTCAGTACGGGGATTCGCGTCATTCGCCGTCGTCGTCGGGCGATCGCACGTTTGGCCCCGATCGCGCAACGTTGGCACCAGGTTATTAGTAACCAAAGTGAAGATCTGGTCATTACCTATGTTCCTAATGTTCGCGCTGCTCCTGATGACGGTAGCGGGACGACCGAGAGTGATGAACCGGAGGTGATGCAGCAGTTTTTCTTCGAGCAACTACAACACAAGGCAGTGGCAGAGTACCATCAGGGCACCACACTGGTTGGTCCGCATCGGGATGATATTAGCTTGACGATTAACCAAACCCCAGCCCGCCAGTATGGATCACAGGGGCAGCAACGGACGTTAGTATTAGCGTTGAAATTAGCTGAGTTGGAATTAATTGAAAGTGTGATTCAGGAACCCCCTTTATTGCTCTTAGATGATGTTTTAGCTGAATTAGATTTAAATCGCCAGAATCAACTCCTGAGTACGATTCAAGATCGCTTTCAAACGTTGATCACAACGACCCATTTAGGGGTTTTTGATGCCAAGTGGTTACAGTCTTCGCAAGTACTGACTGTGAATGCAGGCCAGATTCAGATAAGTTAATCATCTAATGTTTGGGAACTCATGCTTGGAAGGCCTGGGTTAATCGGCAATGCGGCGGGCAAGGTGTAGATTACACCCACAGGTTTGGGCCTGGTCTAGATTCGTATCGTGTAAAATCGCATCCCGCACGTCAGCTTCGGTCAAGTTGGCATCACAGAGACTTGCAGCGGTTAGGTCGGCATGGCGTAGGTTCGCCCATCGCAGATCCGACCATTCAAGATTACTGTCATGCAAATTAGCTCTAAATAGATAAGCCCTTTGCAGATCGGCCTGTTGGAGACAGGCGGCTCCTAGGTTGGCATTAAACAGATCCGCATCCTTGAGGCTGGCTCCGGTTAGCAGAGCATTTTGTAGGTTACTACTCCTTAAGTCTGCCTTATCCAATTGCGCATATTGGAGATTAGCGTAACTTAAATCAGCTCCCATCAAATTGGCCCCGCGCAGGTCGGCATGACTGAGATCCATGCCCTGTAAATTCGCACCGACTAAATCGGCTTGGCTGAGATCTAGCCCAGCTTTATAGGGGTTGTTGAGTCGTGGTTGTAGCGATCGCGCCAGATCAGATGGAGAAATGACCTGCTCTAAACCTTGGGCTTTTGCGCTTACCATGATATCCCGCCTCGTAACCAACTTGCTTATTTTTAATGTGCTATTTGCGGCGGGAATTGCCGTCCTGCGATCGCGTCCTCCGATCGGGTGAATCCCGACTGGGCAAGAATGGCCTGGGTCCTTACCGGTATCCCGGCTGCTGAGTTTTGCGAGTCAGGCTGCACATTGCTGTCAAAGGTACCGACAAATCGCAGAAAATTGTCAGGGTAGCTCTGGCCTTCAGGGGGCAAACCGGATGCACGCCCCAGGAGATTCTGTCGCTGCCTCGCTGTACCCAACTCACCGGCAACTGTCCATGAAATCCTCCAGCCTTTGGGAATTGAACCCACAACACGATCGCCCCTCCCAACGATCGCTCTACCGCATTTGGCAGGACAGCCTCACGATCCTGTGGGGGGACTGGCTCGATTTGCGCACCCGCCTGCCCCAGATTGCGGCCTCTGGTTTGGTATCGCCCCTCATTTACATTCTCGCCTTTGGGTTGGGGTTGGGCCGAACCCTCGATGCGGTGACCACCCCCACCCTGGGGGATACCTACCTGGAATTTATCCTGCCGGGGATGGTGGCCCTGTCGTCAATGACGATCAGCTTTGGGGGGACGACGTTTTCGATCTGTGGGGAGCGCCTATTTGCCAAAACCTTTGAGGAAATGCTGTTGGTACCCATCCATCCCCTGTCGCTGTATCTGGGCAAGATGATGGCGGGGGTGTTGCGCGGCATGATGACGGCTGGCTCGGTAATCCTGGTGGCGGTTGTGTTCACGGGCCGGGTGGGGAGTTTTCTGAATCCCCTGTTTCTGTTGCTGCTGGTACTCAACTGCGCCGTGTTTGCGGGACTGGGGGTGCTGGTGGGGCTGACGGTGCGATCGCTCGAAAGTGTCGGTCTCTACAATAACTTTGTGATTGTACCCATGTCGTTCCTGGGGGGGACGTTCTTTGATCCCAGTACCTTACCGCCGGTTTTGAAGGGGATTGTTTTCCTGCTACCGCTGACCTATACGACCCTGGGGCTGCGATCGGCGGCGTTTGCGCCCCTGAGTGAATTTCCCTGGTTTACGCTGCCGGTGTTGGTGGCCGTGGCCGTGGGGTTCGCGATCGCGGGGGCCTATCTGTTCTCCCATCAGCAGGATTAGGCGTCAAGCGGGCTACCGCCAGCGCACTGCGCAAGGGGGCGATCGTGCGGGTGTCCTTGATGTTTCCAATCCCCGCCTCAATGGCCGCCAGTGGCACCAGAAACCTTCCCCTGGCAGTCAGGCCATCAAGGTTATGACTCCCGCGACTTCTCGTGGCAAGGATACTATCTAAACTGTCTAAACTAGAGTGAAACCGTCTGCTGTAGGTATACATGACTGAGCCTGCCCCCGCCGCCCCTGCTGACTTTCCCCTCCCCGACCTGCCAGAACACCTCAAACAAACCGTGCGCTTCCCCGATCACCGCCTGGTCGATCGCGAAAGCCTGACGCCGATGATGCGCCACTATGCGGAGGTCAAGGACCAGTATCCCCACACCCTGCTCCTCTACCGCATGGGCGACTTTTTCGAGTGCTTTTTCCAGGATGCTGTCACCGTTTCGCGGGAATTGGAACTGACACTCACCAGCAAAGATGCCGGGAAGGATGTGGGCCGGGTGCCGATGGCTGGGATTCCCCACCATGCCCTCGATCGCTACAGTGTGCTGCTGGTGGAAAAGGGGTTCGCGATCGCCATCTGTGATCAGGTTGAAGACGCCGCTAGTGCCCAGGGTCCCCTCGTGCGGCGGGAGGTTACCCGTGTGATCACCCCCGGCACCCTCCTGGAAGAAGGGATGCTCAAGGCGCGACAGAATAACTACCTTGCTGCCGTTGTCATTGCTGGCCAGCATTGGGGACTCGCCTACGCAGACATTTCCACCGGGGAATTTCTGACCACCCAGGCCAGTGATTTGGAGCAGTTAGGTCAGGAACTTAACCGCCTGCACCCCTCGGAAGTCCTCGTGCCCACCAACGCCCCTGATATTGGCGGCATGCTGCGCCCAGGGGCGCGATCGCCCCTCCTGCCCGACTGTCTACCACCCCAGTTTTGCTATACCCTTCGGCCCCAACACCCCTTCGTACAAACCGAAGCCCGCCAACGGTTGCTGCAACGCTTCCGGGTACGGACCTTAGAAGGGATGGGCTGTGATCATTTACCCTTGGCAGTGCGGGCGGCTGGAGGCTTGCTGGAATACTTGGAAGATACCCAAAAGGAAACCCCCCTGTTATTGCAATCGTTGACGACCTATGCCCTCACGGAATATTTAATTTTAGATAGCCAAACCCGGCGCAATTTAGAAATTACCCAAACCGTGCGCGATGGCACCTTTCATGGGTCACTGCTGTGGGCCTTGGATCGCACCGTTACGGCAATGGGATCGCGGGCACTGCGACGGTGGTTATTGCAACCCCTCCTCGATCGCGCTGAAATTGTAGCTCGCCAACAAACCATCCAAGAACTGGTTACCCACGGGGTTTTGCGCCAGGAACTCCAAGCCGTTCTCAAGCAAATTTACGACTTAGAACGCCTCTCCGGTCGCGCCGGTTCGGGAACGGCCAACGCCCGCGATTTAGTCGCCCTTGCCGCTTCCTTAGAACGTTTACCCGAATTAGCGGTCCGGGTCGCCAAAGCCGAGTCTCCCTATCTCAAAGCGATCCAGCATATTCCCCCTGAATTGGAGCGTTTGGGGCAATATTTGCGGGCACACCTGGTTGAGTCGCCGCCATTACATTTGGGTGAAGGTAACTTAATTCGCGAGGGGGTCAATCCCCAACTGGATGCCCTACGACAACAATTAGTCGCTGATCAACAATGGTTAGCCAATCTGGAGGTCACGGAACGGGAACGGACGGGCATTCCCACGCTAAAAGTTGGGTTTAATAAAGCGTTTGGTTATTACATCAGTATTTCCCGTGCCAAGGCCATTCAAGCGCCCGACGATTACATTCGTAAGCAAACGTTAACCAATGAAGAGCGATATATTACCCCCGAACTTAAGGATCGGGAAACCCGCATTTTTAATGCCCGTGATCAGCTCAATCAACTGGAATATGAAATTTTTATTGGCCTGCGCCAAGCGGTGGGCGTTGAAGCCGATCGCATTCGCACGATCGCCCGATCTGTGGCTGCTGTTGATGTGCTCGTCGCCCTAGCAGAAGTCGCGATTTACCAGGGTTATTGTTGCCCCCAAATGGTCGAGGGACGGGAATTAACGATCGTGGGAGGCCGCCATCCGGTGGTGGAGCAATCTTTACCCGCCGGGTTCTTTGTGCCCAATTCTACGGCACTAGGACGCGAGGAAACCGACCCGATACCAGGGACTCAGACGCGACCGGATTTAATTATTTTGACAGGCCCCAATGCGAGTGGCAAAAGTTGCTACCTCCGACAAGTGGGCCTGATTCAAATCATGGCGCAAATGGGCAGTTTTATCCCAGCCAAGTCAGCCATCCTAGGCATTAGCGATCGCATTTTCACCCGGGTCGGGGCCGTCGATGATCTGGCTACGGGCCAATCAACGTTTATGGTAGAGATGAGCGAAACGGCCAATATTCTCAACCACGCTACGCCGAAATCCCTCGTGTTACTCGATGAGATTGGTCGGGGAACAGCCACGTTTGACGGGTTAGCGATCGCCTGGTCCGTCGCCGAATACTTAGCGACTGAGATCCGCGCCCGGACAATTTTTGCCACCCACTACCACGAACTCAACGAGCTAGCCTCCATCCTGGCCAATGTGGCCAACTACCAGGTGACGGTGAAGGAATTACCCGATCAAATTATCTTTTTGCACCAGGTCCAGCCGGGTGGGGCCGATCGCTCCTATGGGATTGAAGCGGGACGACTGGCCGGGTTACCCCCCAGTGTGATCCAGCGGGCGAAACAGGTGATGCAACAAATCGAAAAACATAGCAAAATCGCCGTGGGTCTACGCAAGAGTGCAGCTAGCAATGGCAAACTCCGGGAACCAACGGCCCCCCTGCTTTTGGACCCCAAACCAGTTGAGCAACTGGATATCTTTAGCCGTTCCTAGAAAAGGGATCGTAGGCGGAGACACCGGACATAATCCTCGACGCAAAATCTATTCCCCTTGGCATGGGTTTGGGTAGCGAATGATGGCCGCTACTGATGGCTGCCCCAAAGATCGGTGCTAGAGTAGAACTATCTCTTTAAAGTAAATGGGGCTGGCTGCAACCAACCCCCAATATCCACTTGATGTGAGGAGAGACAATGAAATATAGGCAATGTCGAGAGCGACGCGTTCTCGGTGTTGCGATCGCAGGTACGGTGGTGGCCGCCACTTTACCCGCCCTAACCCTAGGGAAAGGCGTTGCGATCGCAGCCGAGCCGTCGCAGGTCGCTGACGATAGATCCGCCGAGAGTATAGCCCAGGATTTCCCAAGTGGGGGAAATCCCAGCACTGAAAATTTTGTTGTGGACGCGGTGCCCGGTCTTCCCGCCCTCCCGGCGACGCCTCCCCTGGGCGAGCCGATCGGGGC
>NZ_JBRCAD010000120.1:0-24500 GCF_053493415.1 Trichothermofontia sp.
ACCCCGATCGCCCAAGCTGCCCATCGTGCCTTCCCCGCGAATGGTCCGCCCCTATCTGTCCCAGCCAGCCAGCCCCGCCCCCGATCACCAGCGGCAGCGGGGGGGGATGCCGTAGCCAGAAGTCACAACAGTCGGGCAATGGCGGAAGGAACCGTAGGAGCGGCAGTGCGGGGTTCCACTCCGCCGAATCCGGCAGGAACGCGTCCGCCCCTTAACCTCGATCGCCTGCGGGAGTTGTTCTACCAAAAACCCCTATCCCTGCAAAAATTCCTGCAGCTATTTTTGGACAATGCCCAGGCGGATGTGGCGGGTTTACAACAGGCGATCGGCGACCTCACTACCCCCAACCTGCTGGATGCTGCCTACGATCGGCTCATTCATTACTCCCATCGTCTCAAGGGTTCCAGCGCCAATGCGGGGGCCAATCAGCTTGCCGACCTCGCGGCCCAACTACACACCTCAGCCCAACAACGCAACCCTGATGCGGCCCAAGCCCTGGTGACCAAAGTCACCCATGAATTCGCCCAGGTTTGCCAGTTTGCCAGCACGGTCATGCCAATCCAGTCCGAACCAGGATCGCGTTGACCAGCATATTCACCCGATCGGGCGAACTGATTAGCTGATGTGATTCCTATCCCAAAATTTTTATCCTGGCAATATCGCAACACAACTCCATTGCGTTGAAGCACAACAACACTAAGCGACCAATCGGGTCATTGCTTGAGTCGAGTATTGCTTGCATTTTCGATACCTTGTTGTGCCGCGATCGCAGTGTGATCTTGACTGATCAGGGGGGAAGTGTTCTCCCAGATCCAAGTTCGCTATTGCCTCAATTCTCACCCATAAGGAATTCACCCCATGACTGCTCAACTTCTACAAAAGACTAACGGGATTGATCTTGCCAAGGTACAAGCACTGGTGGGAGCGGTGACTGACGATGCCACCCAGGGTAAAGCCAAATTCCAAGTGGCAACCACCTGGGAAGGGGGGACTCGCTCAACCACAACGGTCAATGCCTGGCAGTTGGGCAATCAAATCCTGCCCCGCAACTTTACGATCGCGATCGATGAACCAGCGGAATTGGGGGGAGAGGACCGCGCCCCCAATCCCCAAGAAGTGCTCCTGGCCGGCCTCAATGCCTGTGTGCTGACGACCTATGTGGCCTTGAGTGCCCTGCAAGGGATTGACTTGGAATCCGTCACGATCGCCACCGAAGGTGAACTGGATTTGCGGGGATTTTTTAAGTTGGATCATCGCATTCATCCCGGCTATCAAAACCTGAGCTATACCCTCTCGGTAAAAGCCAAGAATGCCACCCCGGAACAACTACAAGCCTTGCATCAAGCAGTGCAGGAAGTGTCACCCAATTTCTGGAATATCACCCACGCTGTGAAGCTCGACACGACCTTCATTGTGGACTAAGTCTCCCGCAAGCTCGCCCTTAAGGACACCTTGCATCAAGACATCGCTAGTCGGTTGGATTTAATGTTTTAGAGCCTTCCCATCCAGTCCGTGATGGCATCTTATTAGATTATCTCAACCGGCTCGCGTCGCGACCATTTCCTCACCTAATCGTCATTAGCCATGAATACACTTAACTATACCTATGAATCGATCCTGAGCGATGCTTTGAAAGTTAACTGGAAAGTCAGTGATCTGATTGGTGGTGACAAACGCTTGGATTTTTCTAAACCCTTTTTGCCCGATTCTCTGGCCGGTGCCCAGGCGATTCATTGCCTCAGCGATCGTGAAAAAATAATCCTCAATCAGATTCGCGGCAACAGCTATCTTCATCTCTTTGGGCTAGCCGAAGAATTTATCCTGCCAATGGTGATTGATCAGGTCCGGGATAACCTTCTGGTGGATATTTACAGCACCCAGGCTCTCCTTCGCTTTGCCGAGGAAGAAAGCAAACACATTTATCTATTCCAGCGGTTTGCGGAAGCCTTTGCCATTGGCTTTGGGTCTGTCCCGGCTTGTATTGGCCCCGTCCATGAGATTGCGGCTGCTGTCCTGCAACACAGTACCTTGGGGGTGGCTTTGCTCACCTTGCACATTGAATGGATGACCCAACGTCATTACTTGGAAAGTGTGCAGGGAAATCGGCAAGAACCCCTTGATCCCCTATTTGCAAGCCTCCTGCGTCATCACTGGATGGAGGAAGCCCAGCACGCCAAACTGGATACCTTGATCGTGGAAACCCTGGTTGCACAGTTATCTCCCCTCGACATTGCCCAAGGGGTTGATGACTATTTCACCCTGGTTCACATGCTGGATGGGGGTCTCCAGGCACAAGTACAACTGGATATTGCTAGCCTGGAAGCCGCGATCGGGCGATCGCTGGATGCGGTAGACAAGGCAGAAATTCAAGCCCGACAACTTGAATCCTATCGTTGGGCTTTTCTAGGCTCAGGCATGACCCATCCAAATGTTATCCAAACCTTTAGCAAGCTGAACGCCACCGCCCAGAATCAACTGTTAGAATGGACGCTGCATTTTACCAAGGCGACCTTGCCGCAAGCCGCCTAGTCTGAAGCTTGTGCCGATCACGCCTGCCGCCAACGCTGGGGGTGTGATCGCGGTTACGTGCCCATCCCGCTTTTTTGTCGCCCTAACACGTCGTGGGTATTGCCATGTCCCTGACCGCCCTCAAACTCATCCCCCTACACCAGGACCACGTACCGGATCTGGCCCGTATTTGCCACGAAGCCTTCTCCCATTTCCACGATCGCCACGCCCTGCCACATGATGTCCCTGATTTAGAAACCGGGATGCAGATTATCTCCCACTTGGCAGCCCGACCAGACTATGCCGGCGTGGTTGCCACGATCGGCGATCAAATCGTGGGGTCCAATTTCTTACTACATGGTGATCCGGTGGCTGGGGTTGGTCCGATCACCGTTGCGCCCCAGACCCAGGCACGGGGCATTGGTCGGGCGCTGATGCAATGGGTCATTGAGGAATCGCAGCACCGGGGGATTCACCAAGTGCGCCTCTTTCAGGAAGCCACCAATACCACCTCCCTGTCTCTATACAGCCATTTAGGCTTTAGCTGGCGGAGCGCTGCCGCCTTGATGCAGGCCCAACCAGCCCTGACCGATGACGCTTCCATTCGGCCCCTGACCCTTCAGGATCTCGATAGTGTCAAAGCCCTGAGTGTGGCCGCCTACGGGTTTTCGCGTGCGGGAGATGCGACGCAACTCCTCGCCGCCCAGATCCCTGGCTTTATCCGGGAGCGGGAGGGTCGGGCCGTTGGCTACTGGCTGACCAGCCTCTTTGGCCATGCGGGGGCAACAACGGACGATGATCTGTTGGCCCTCATTGCCCATGCTGCTCGCCATGTGCCGCCTTCGCTGGGGGTCTTTATCTGCCCCCTCGATCGCCCCGACTTTTTCCGCCGCGCTTTGGCGGCAGGTCACCGTACCCGCAAAGTTTTGTCCTATATGTCACTGGGCCAGTTTACGGAACCCAGCGGGCCTTATTTACCTTCGATTCAATGCTAAGCCTAGCCGTAACTGGGATTGCCGTCAGGATTGGCATGATCCCCCATAATGGGATGTCCCCCTTGACCAGACGGAGCGGGGGCATCTGTCCGCAACACACGGGAAGCTATGGAACGTCCAACGCCGGAGGCATCACCCTATACCGAGGCGCAATGGCAGGCGATCGTCACCCTCGGTGATACGGTTGAAGCCGATCTGCAACGCTTGCAGGTGCGCTTAATGATGGGCGGGGAACCCACCTTTGTCGCGATCGATGACTTTGAATCCCCGGAATGGCGAACTGAAGCATTGGGTGCCGAGAAGCGACGACGGGCCGAACAGTTGCGCGATCGCCTGACTGCCGAATTTGCCCCGCCCGGTAGCCTGCGCTATAACGGCGTTGGCAAGCTCTACCCAGGGGAAGCGGGTCCCCGTTGGGCCTTGGGCTGCTACTGGCGCGAGGATGGCATGCCCCTGTGGCCAACCGTGGCCGCTCCCCCGATCGCCTCGCCCACACCGGTTACCCTCGCCCAGGCCCGGACACTCATCACCCAACTGGTGGCCATCCTGGGTCTACCCGCTGACCTGATCCAGCCCGCCTACGAGGTTGAGGCGGAGGCACCCGGGGGCTATGTGTTACCGCTGTTGCCCAGCCTAGAAGGGGAGAGATTGCATTGGAGGAGTTGTCGTTGGACCTGGGAGACAGCCGACAGGCGGCTACTGCCCGGTCAGGGACCCATCGGTCTCCGCCTACCCCTGGGCAGCTTAAGGCCACCGGAATCCCTGATCCAGGAAGCGACCCTGCCCCTCCAGCCAGGGTTACCCACGGGGCAACATCCCTTCTCCCTCGCCCCCGATAACGCCATCCAGGTTGCACTCACCGTTGAAGTCCGGGATGGCCAGATCTACCTCTTTATCCCGCCCTGGGGATCGGCCCAGGGGTTTGTGGAACTGGTGGCGGCGATCGCGCAAGCAGCGACTTCCCTAGCACTACCCGTCACCCTGGAGGGGTATCTCCCGGCGGCTAACCAGGGACTGGTCGGTTTCCAGATTACCCCCGACCCCGGCGTGATTGAGGTCAATATTCACCCCGTCGCCGATTGGCCAGCCCTGATTAGCCAGACCACAACCCTATACGAAGTGGCAGCCCAGTGTCAGTTAGGCACGGAAAAATACGGCTGGGATGGACAACGGTTGAGTACGGGCGGCGGTGCCCACATTACCCTAGGGGGCACCTATCCTGAGGACAGCCCTCTCCTGCGTCGCCCCGATCTCCTGCGCAGTTTGATTACCTATTGGCAACATCACCCCAGCCTCTCCTACCTGTTTGCGGGCCTGTTTGTGGGACCCACCAGCCAATCCCCCCGTGTCGATGAAGGCCGCCATGAAAGTTTGTATGAACTCGAGGTGGCCTTCCAGTCCCTATCCCCTGAGGCCGATGTGCCACCGGCTGTGGTCGATCGTCTGTTACGCAATCTGCTGATCGATGTGACGGGGAACACCCACCGGGCCGAGTTTTGCATTGACAAGCTGTATCCCGTGGAAAATCCCCGCAATCAACTGGGCATCCTGGAGTTTCGCGCCTTTGCCATGCCGCCCCAAGCCCAAATGCGGTTGTTGGAACTGTTGCTGATTCGCGCCTGTATCGCCCGGTTTTGGCAGCAGCCCTATGCCCGCCCCCTCGTGCGCTGGGGGACGACTTTGCACGATCGCTTTCTCCTGCCCCACTATCTGGCCCAGGATTTGCAGCAGGTATTGGTGGAGTTTCAGGAACTCGGCTATGGTTTTGACCTAGCTTGGTTCCAACCCTTTTTTGAGTTTCGCTTTCCCCGCTATGGCACGGTGGTCCTGGATACGAGCCACGGTCCCCTCGTCCTGGAATTACGCCACGCGATCGAACCCTGGCACGTGCTGGGTGAGGAGGTGAGCAATGGGCGGACCGCCCGTTATGTGGATGCATCGTTGGAACGCCTCCAGGTCAAACTCCAGGGAATTGCTACCCACTCCCCCAATGCCGATAGCCTTAGCGATCGCTACCAAGTGTTGTGCAATGGTCGCCGCCTGCCCCTGCGATCAACGGGACACCGGGGCGAGTATGTGGCAGGGGTCCGGTTCCGGGCACGGCAGACCCTCAATATGCTGCATCCGGCGATCGCGGCCCATGTGCCCCTGCACTTCGACGTTGTGGACACCTGGCACGACCAGCTCGCCTTAGGCGGCTGTGTGTACCATGTCCAGGCTCCCGACGGCGAGATCTATGCGACCCTACCCTCGACACCAGCGGTGGCGGCGCAACGGCGAGCGGAGCGGTTTATCCCCCAGCCAGCCCAACGGGGTAAGGTAACGGTTCCGCCCTTAGCGCTGAATCCGGAATATCCGCTAACCCTGGATTTGCGCCAAGCCGTTGGGTAAGAGGACTGTAAACAACAGCCAACGGGGGTATCCCCCTTCCGCCATCCCCCAGAACAACCGCAAGGTGCGCAGGTGTTAGGGAAACGTGGCAGGATGGAGACAGGATCAGTAGATCACAAATTGAACGTGGGATAGCCGTCTCGGCTGTCTCAGGGGTGGGCCAGATATAGCCATCGTCATTCAGATTAGGACAAGGAGCTTAAGCCCCTTGTTGATCACAGCCTTGGAAATGTCCTAATGAGTGTGACTACCGCTATACCTCCCCCACCATTGTTTTTTATCTACTGAGGATGAATCAGCACTGTTGTGGGTAACCGATTGAGTATGACGTACTGCCTGGGCATTATGACGCGGTATGGCCTAGTAATGGCCTCGGATTCTCGAACCAATGCGGGAGTTGACTATATTTCAACCTATCGCAAGTTATTTGACTTTTCGCAACCAGGCGATCGTGTAATTATTATTTGCGTCTCTGGTAATCTATCGATTACCCAAAATGTACTGGCGGGGTTATATAAAGACATTAAAACCCAGGCCGATATTAGCCTCTACACGCTACCCAGTCTATATGAAGTCTCTCGCTACATCGGCCAAAAAATTCGTCAGAACCTGGAGCATGACAGTGAGTGGCTGAAGCGGGATGGAATTGACTACAATTGCAATTTTTTGCTGGGTGGACAAATTCTGGGTGAAGATCCGGAGCTGTATCTGATCTATAGCCAGGGGAATTGTATCCACGCCACACCCGAAACTCCATTTCTACAGATTGGGGAAACCAAGTACGGCAAACCCATTTTGGACCGAACGCTGAGTTTTGATACTTCCTTAGAAGCCGCTGCCAAATGTGCTCTTTTGTCGATCGATTCAACCATGAAGTCCAACATTTCCGTGGGACCACCGATTAATCTGGTCATGTATCATGCCAATAGCTTTAAGCTGAAGCATCGTCTGGAGTTGCGTTTGGGTGATCCCTATTTAGCGGAAATGCGCCGCCTCTGGGAAGGAGCCTTAAAGAAAGCATTTGAACAAATGCCAGAGTTAAATTGGGAATACTACGAAGATAGCGCCAGCCCCAAGCAGGATGTCTTGATTGATTAGGCATCTGGGCTAGGGTGTCGTGGTAGGAAGCCAGACGCAACAGGGACTGGCACAATTTGGTGCGTGTGATCGCGGCGGTATTTAGGTATCCCCCAATCGGTGCTGTTCGACAATTTTGATAATGGACATAGATAATGGGTATGCCCACCCTAGCCAGGGTAGGCTATGGCTGACATTGACCTGAGTTGACTGACCAAACAAGGGGGCGTCAAGTGGCAACAGAGGGCGCTGCGGCGGGGAAAGAGTTGCCCGATCGCAGGGCATGGCAACGGGCGAAACAGGCCCTCATTGGGTCTGGCCTCCTCGCGATCGCCAGTGTCGCAGGCTGGTTGATTAGCGTCCGGGTTCTGGAAGGCCGATTGCCCCCCCTCACCATTGCCGCCCTGACTGTGACACGGGGAGATGTCGAAGTTACCGTGAACGAAACCGGCATTGTGGATCTGGGGGATCAGACCACCCTCACCGCCCCCAGGGAAGCCACCGTCGATCGCGTCCTTGTGCAGGTCCGGGAGGCCGTCACCCAGGGACAACCCTTATTAACGCTGCGATCGCCAGCGGATGTCGTTAAATTAGAAACCCAGCAATTAGCCATTCGCCAACAGGAATTGGCCGTCTTGATGGCGCAGCAAACCTTGGCGGAGAAAACGTTGGAACGTACCCGTAATCGGGAGCAGATTGAGGAAGCACAAGCCGAACTGGTTGCCGCCCGACAAAAATTGCAAGAAACCACGGATCTGGTGGAACAAGGGTTTGTTCCGGCTGAGGAAATCCAACAACACCAGGCAGAAGTCCGCAAGGCAGAGGCCACCCTGCGTCAAGCGCAAACCGATGCGCGTAAGGCAGAAGTTGCGATCGCGAGCCAGCACGCCGAGGTCCACAAGCAACAGGCTGAACTGGCCATGCAAAAACTCAAAATTCGCGAAATTACCCAGGAATTGCAGGCCAACATCGTGGTTGCCCCCATTACCGGCAAAGTGCTTCAGATTCAGGTGCGCAATGGCGATGGGGTCAGTGTGGGCAAAGCCTTGCTCACGCTTGGCAATCCCGCGCTCGAACTGATCAGACTCAACCTTTCAACCCTGAACGCCAGTAAGGTCGCGCTCAACCAAACTGCCCGCATCACCGTGATTGGCACGAAAGGGAAATCCTTTCAGGGCAAGGTCGTGTGGATCGATCCCTTAGCCACCACACCTGATGCCCAGAGTACTAACCCGTTTTCCGGGGGAGAAGCCGGTCCCACGGTCCCCGCCATCATCCAACTCGATCGCCCCACGGGTACCCTGATTCCCGGTAGCCAAGTGAGTGTGGAAATTATCCTCGATCGCCGTCAGCAGGTCCTCCATCTGCCCAGCGAAGCCCTACAACAAGACCAGGATCAAACCTTTGTTTGGATAGTTGACCCAGACGGACGGGCACAGCGCCGCCCCGTTACCAAGGGCTTGGAAGGGATTATTCAAGTCGAGATTGTCCAGGGACTTCAGGCGGGCGATCGCGTGTTACTGCCCACCCCGGATCAAGCCCTCACCCCCAATCAGCCCGTTACCCCCGAAATGCGGCAGGAGCTATGAGTCTTTCCCCCCGCAATTTATTAATCACTACCCTCCAGGCCCTCGCGAGTAATTGGGTGCGATCGGGCCTGACCACCTTGGGTGTTTTTATGGGCGTTGCGTCGGTCCAGGCGACCCTGCAAGTGAGCACTATTAGTCAAGCTGTTATTGCGCAAAAATTGGCCGAACGTGAGGCTCCCCAAGTCTATATCTGGCCGGATTTCTCCTGGAATACCACCAGTCTCAAGTGGGAGGATTTGCTTTATCTGAAACAACGACTCAAGGGCTTACAGGCAATTAGCGTTGAAAAAACGGTTGATTATGAAGCCCCCACACTTGTAGCGGATAAGGAGGCACAACCGATTGTCAGTGCCGTTTCTCCTGGCTACTTTTTAACCACGGGGAAAAATCCCATCCGAGGGCGCGTCTTTACCGAGGCAGATTTTAACAGTTACCAACCCATCGTAGTCATTGATGAACTCCTCGCCACCCAGTTGGGGATCTTCCACGACCCTATTGACCAACGCCTGCTGATTCGCGGTAAACCCTATATTGTGGTTGGAGTGGTTGAAACGAAACAACGGGCTTTTGGGAAACCCAAGGGTGATGTATACATGACCCTGGCGTTCTATCAGAGCTATCAGAATGACAATACGATTTGGGACTTTTCCCTACGCCCCCGATCGCTCGATGAAATTGAAGACTTAGCAACCCAGGCTAAACAATTACTGGAGCAACGGTACCCCGGCCAAACTTTTGTTGCCCGTAACAATCTCCGGGAAATTGTGCAACAACGCCAGATTTTAATTCAAGTCTCACGAGCCTTGCTCGTTTTGGGGTTAATCTCCCTTCTGGTAGGCGGGATCGGGATTGCCAATATTACGATCGCCACGGTGGGGGAACGCACCGCAGAAATTGGCCTGCGCCTAGCGATCGGGGCTACCCGGCGTGATATTTTGGTGCAATTTGTCTTGGAAGCGGTTCTGCTTAGTCTCGTGGGGGGTGCCCTGGCGATCGTCTCGGTGCATGGCTTGACGACGATCGTGGCGCGATCGTTTGAGTTGCCCTACCGCTTTCACCAAGCCTCGGCCCTCTTTTCCATGAGCGCTGCCCTGCTTGTGGGGGTGGGTTCCAGTTATTTCCCCGCCCTACGGGCCAGTCGTCTCGATCCGGTCGCTGCCTTGCGTAATGAATAGATTGCACCTTGCCGTTTGGCTGTCTAGTCGCTAAGTTGACGACATCATTTTTTGTGAACGGACGACACGGATGCGATCGTCTCCTCCCTCTACCGATCCCTGGCCAGATACGTCTTCGGGAGCTTCAGAAACAGGCCCCCCCTGGGCCTTGCGCTTTAGCTTGGTCCTCACGGTGCTCTCCATGACCGGGTTCTTTCTCACCTGTGCCCTGCGCACTTACCTGGTACCAGAGGCCATAGCTGCGGCCCTTGGCACGGCATCCCCCCTCGCTGGCCCTGATTTCGCCCGGTTGGTGCCCCCTGATGCCTTCAGCGCCACGTCGTTCCTGGGGCATCGCCGCCCTCCGTGGGTGTCCCGTTACCAGTCAGCCCCCTTAAAGGGCCACACCTATCGCGAACTCGCCTTAGTTGGGGCTACCCCTAGCGATCGACCTGTCATGGGGATGGGGGTAGTTAAACGGCTCCAACCGACCCCGTGGCTCCATCCGCCTGCCCCAACGGCGATCGCCCGCCCCAGCCTTGAATCCCAAACCCACGACCTCACCTCAGCCCAATCTGCTCCGGTTCAACCCGCAGCGGCTAGTCCCATAACGACTCCTGTTCCCCCGACGGTCCCCCCCACCCAAACGCTGCAACTAACCTTGGAGGCAGCGATCGTCCTGGCGTTGGAAAATAACCGAACGGCAAAAAATGATCTGCTGGAACGGATTGCCCAACAGGCGGATCTGGCCGTTGCGATGAGCAAATTCTCCCCACGGGTGACCCCGCGTTTGGGGGCAACCCTCAGTCGCAATACCCAGGGAGACACGGGAACAGACACCGTGGCAGCGGCAGCGGGAATTCAGGTGGAAGTGTTGTTACCGACCGGACTGCAACTAGCGGCCCAGTGGTCGGGTGATACGGGCCTGCGCAACCTATCTGGTGTAGTTACAACGGAGACAACAGACGATTCCCTGCGATCGCAGCAAGGCTTAGAACTGAGCCTCAAGCAACCCCTGCTGCGGGGGGCCGGGAGTCGGGTGAATCGGGCTTCGGTGCGGGCGGCCCAACTGACAGATCAGCGAAACATTGAGCAATTGCGGCAACAGTTAACGGCGGTCATCAATGGGGTGATTACGGCTTATCGCGATCTGCTGACCGCCCGTCAGGCCGTGATGATTCAACAACACTCTTTGGCTAACGCGGAGGAACTCTTGCGTGTCACGGAGGCGTTGGTGAAGGCAGGACGGCAAGCCCGCAGTAACCTGGTACAAAGCCAAGCGGCGATCGCCAATCGCCAAGTGCAACTTGTCCAAGCCCAAAATACCCTCGAAGCCACCCGCCTACAGTTACTCGATCGCCTGGATTTGGAACCTACTCTATACCTAGAACCGGCCATCACGACCCCTGCGTTACCGGCACTCAATGAGGTCTGGCTTGATCCGGCAGCGCTGCTGGCCTTTGCCTTGGCTAACCAACCCGAATACCGCCAAGCCCAACTCGACACGGCGATCGCGGCGCAAAACCTTACGATCGCGGTCAACGCTCAGCACTGGAATTTGGATCTCGATGGTCGCTACCGGCATCAAACCAGTACCGACCAATCGGACCAGGCGGAATGGCTGATGGCCTTGACCTTTAGCCGGACCCTGGGGGACCTCACGCCCCAGCAACAACTGCGACGTAGCCAGGTGAATCTACGACAGGCGGAAAATACTTTGGCGGCCCAACACGACCGTCTGCAAATTGCCATTCAAAACCACATCCGTGACATTCAGGTGCGCTGGCAACAGGTGAATTTGGCCAAGCAAGCAACGGCCTTAGCCGAACAGCAATTGCGGAATGAACAAGAAAAATTTCGCCGGGGCCGATCGCAGATTGACTTTGTGATTCAACAACAAGATGCCCTGGCCACTACCCAACTGACCGAGTTAGGGGAGATTGTGTCGTACCTCAATGCTCTTACTGATCTGGATACCACGATCGGGCGGACTTTACAGGTGTGGCAGGTCACCATCCCAATGGCGGAGCTACCCTAGCGCTCCTGTCAGTTCGATGCGACGCCACCCTATTTTAGCTAAGGGGTCAGTTGCATCCCTGGGCATCGCGATCGCGTTTGGGCCAAACTCAGCGATCGTGCGACCATCCTGGAAGATTTGACAGAAAAGGGCGTCGCGTCACAGGGGTTAGCGTCTAGTTAGGGTCAGCGCAACTTCACTTGAACACAAGCCGTTCCTAGGCCCCTACGGAAGGGTTTCTAGGACCGTGCCCAGCGTGGTAAATAACTGCTCAATTTGGGCTTTCTCAATAATTAAGGGTGGGGAAAGGGCGATCGTGTCTCCCGCCGATCGCACGACAATGCCGGCATCAAAACAGCGCCGGAAGGCTTCAAACCCCCGTTGGCCCGGTTGTCCCAAGCGAGGTTCAAGTTCGATCGCAGCCATCAAGCCTAAATTACGAATATCAATGACATGGGGCAAACCCTTCAGGCGATGGGCGGCATCTTCCCAAGCCTTCGCTAAGGTTTGTACACGGGTCAACAACCCCTCCCGCTGGTAAATCTCCAGGGTTGCCAAGGCCGCCGCACAGGCTACCGGATGCCCAGAATAGGTATATCCGTGGAAAAGTTCAACCCCCCCCGGCCCCTGCATAAAGGCATCGTAGATTTCCTGACGCACAAACACGGCCCCCATCGGTACGCTGGCATTGGTAATCCCCTTGGCGGTGGTAATGATATCGGGCTGAACACCGAAATATTGGGTGGCAAAGGGCTGCCCCAACCGTCCAAAGCCCGTAATCACTTCATCGAAGATGAGCAAAATGCCGTGGCGATCGCAAATTTCCCGCAACCGTTCTAAATAGCCCACGGGGGGTAACAAAACGCCCGTTGATCCCGCAACGGGTTCGACAATAACGGCGGCGATCGTGGATGCATCATGGAGCGTCACCAGCCGTTCTAACGCATCCGCCAAATGCGCTCCCCACTGGGGTTGACCACGGGTAAAGGCATTGTGTTCCAGATTGTGGGTATGGGGTAGGTGATCCACACCCGTCACCAGGGTGCCGAAGAGTTTGCGGTTGGGGCCAATGCCACCGACGGCCATGCCGCCGAAGTTCACGCCGTGGTAGCCCCGTTCCCGGCCAATCAACCGTTGCCGGGTGCCCTCGCCCCGTACCCGCTGGTAGGCGATCGCAATCTTCAGGGCCGTTTCGACGGCCTCGGAGCCGGAGTTGGCAAAGAAGACGTGCTTGAACGGATCGGGGAGTAATTTAACCAAGCGATTGGCCAGTTCAAAGGGAGCCGGATGCCCCATTTGGAAGGTGGGCGGAAAATCCAACGCCAGGATTTGGGTGCTGACCGCTTCGGCAATTTCGCGCCGCCCGTGCCCTGCATTGACACACCAGAGGCCCGCTGTGCCGTCTAATAGTGGGCGATCGTCCGACGATCGGTAATACATACCCTCTGCCGCCACAATAAACCGGGGATCGGCCTTGAATTGGCGGTTAGCCGTGAAGGGCATCCAGAAGGCACTAAGATCCGACGGGATGGGCACGGGCACGATGGGGGACGTTTGGGAATCAACAGCGGGCGACATGGCGATCTCCAAAGGTGCGGGCGAATTTCTCCGCATGCGGCGATAGGTCTCATCGATCCGCAATGGGGGAGGGGCAGGTTTGGGATGTGATCTCCCCTGCCCATAGGAACTATGATGCCAGTCTCTGTCCCACAGGTGCGTCCCCTGGGCTTAAAACTGCTCTACAACACTTCCATCCTTGGTGTGGTGACGTACAGACAAGGGGCTTCAGCCCCTTGTCTACAAGGCTTGACAGTACTTCATTCGGGAGGGAACGGCTGTAGATATTGCGAGCAATATTTCGCGTGAACACCAATGCCGCAATCTACTAGCAATTTTGGGAGATTTATGACTGGCCTCCCGGCAATCTTGCTGGCGCGGCTGGGGGAAATCCGGGCGAATTTGACGCTTCCCCAGCCAACCATTACCCTGTGGGGGCGTCACCACATTAACCTAGGCAGTTTGTCCTTCGTTCCGAGGGGCTTGGGGTGGGGGGCGGTGTCGTTGCTGGGTGCCCCGATCAGGGAATAGCGGCTCGGTTAAGGCGTGACGGTGTCAAGTTGTCACCTTTTGCCCTGCAAGGTGGTGTGATGAAGGGAGCGAATGGTTAGCGTTGCAACCTATCCTGTGCAAACGGTTGATCCCCTGACAGAGTGTTGTGAAGCGATCGCGGCTTTACTCTGTCAAGTTGAGTTGCGCCTGTATCAAGACTTAAGGCAGTCTATTCCAGTTGCCCAACTACAGCAGCGCTACTGTCAAACCTATGGGATTAGTGGGCGGCAATTTCAGGCGCTATATACGACCCTACGCCAAAAGTGCGATCGGGCGCGACACCAGCACCAGCGCTCCCATCAGCACCTTAAACAGCAAATCCAGGCATTGGAACGGGCGATCGCGCACCACCAAGCCAACCTCCCCGCCCAGCAGCGGGGATATCCCCGTTTGTCCTTTGCCCAACGGACCTTAGTCCATCGATTGTATCGGCAACGGCAACAGCTTCACGAACTTAAACAAGTATTGCAAACCCCACCGGCCTTAACCCTGGGTTCTCCCCAAGGGCTGCCGATCGTCCTCGATGCTTCCTATCAACCGCCGCCTCTTACCGGCAGCCCTAAGAGCCAATTGGCCAGCCTACAGCAGTGGTTGGTATACCTCCATGTTCCAGACTTTTTGCAATCCCACTTCGGTCCCTATTTAGCCGTTTCCGACCTCAAGTTTCCCCAAGGTGAACGGGTCGTTCTGGCCCAACTCCAACACCAGCGACCGGTGGAATTCCGCTGCGTCCATCAACCGCACGGTTGGCAGGTCCTGTGTTGGGTGCCGACGGCTAGCGAGACCCCCCAAGGGATGACACCATCCCGTCCGATGTCCCAGCGATGGCCGCGCTGGAGCCGAGTGTTGATCAATTTTTTGGTATTGGCGATCGGGATACGGATTGGTCTGGCTTTTACGGGCATTCCGTTGCACCTGTTATCCCTGGGATCGTCCCTGGCCAGCGAGCGGCTCGATCCCGAAAGTGTGGCGCAGCAGCGTTGGACCCGTGCCCAAGCCCTGACGCGTCAGGCAACGGCGATCGCGGCCAATGGCGACCGATCGCCAGAAACCTTAAAAATCGTTCACCGCCTCCGTCAACAAGCCTTAGAAACCCTGCAAGCCATTCCAGCGAAGACAACCGTTGCGTCAGTCGCTACCCAAGCCCTGCCCACCTATCAGCAAGCCCTAACCACCGCCACCCAAGAACTTGATGCAGCCCAATCAGCCTTTTTGCGAGAGATTGCCCAGACCCTCATGGCCCCGGAGCAGGTCATGATTTCGGTTTGCCATTTACAGGGGGAATGCCGACATTTTCAGGGCGATCGTCCCCCCGCCAGCCCCGCGAGTTTAATTAAGCTGCCCGTGGCCGTCGTCCTCATGCATAAGGTGAAAAACGAACGAGTTAACCTAAAAACCGTCGTCGAGGTTTCTGATGACAACTACACCGAGGAAGGCTCAGCCATTCGGGTCGATCGCAAATACACGTTAGAACAATTGCTCAAGGTGATGATTGATCACAGTAGCAATATTGCGACCAATCAATTAATCGATTATTTAGGCCGTGACTATATCAACGAAATCCTGCGAAAACAGGGATATAAAATAACTCAAGTTCACTCAAAACTGGTTGGTCAGAAAACTTATCCAACCAATACGGGCAAGCAACCGAATCGCATCACAGCCAATGAACTAACGAATATGATGCGTCAAATTTATAACCGCCAGTATCCCGGTTCCGATGTATTGATTAAGGCGTTACAAGACCAGCACGATCGTGTTCTCGGCTACGCGGCCCTTCAGGGTTCGGGAGCCACCTGGTTAGGAGAGAAAACGGGTCAAAACTCCCGGATGTTGGGGACAACAGTCGCGATGAAAGTTAAGGGTGAAATTTATGTTATGACTTTAATGCTTAATGCCAGTGGTGACGAGGCCGCCATTCGTCGCGGCATACGGGCAGTGGCGGATCATCTGGTAAACCAAGGGTTATAGGTGGCTGGTTGTCACGACTTTAGTCGTCACACAGCCGTTCCCTCTCTACTCAAGCCTTGTAAACAAGGGGCTTAAGCCCCTTGTCTGTACCTCACCCAGTATGGAAGTGCTGTAGTGCCCGAAGCTGGACTTTGCCAATGGCTGTTTAATAACTTGAGCGTATGATATTGCACCAGAACTGCGGCATGATGATAAGGGCTGCTGACCCTTGCCCGCCTGCCTATGCTGGACTGTGCTTATGGTGCTGAATGCTGATGAGATACCCATACCTAAAGGGCTGGCGCTACCCATACTTGATTGCCTTGCCCCGATCGTGGGTCCAGAGCAGGTCATGGCGTGGGAAGCGGCGGCTGAGGCTGATCGGCAACCGGTCATTGCGGCTCTCGACCCACGCACCCAGGTGGCCGGCTGGGTCTGGCCGCGCACTCAGGCAGCATTAGCCGCCACGATCGCCAGTGCTCGCCAAGAGCGATGCTCAATCCTCCTCAGCGGGAGTGGCAGTAAACTGAGTTGGGGTGGGTTGCTCAGAGCCACGCCCGATTCCCCGCTGCTGATTGTGGGAACCCGGCACCTGAATCAGTTAGTGGAACACGCCGTGGGGGACCTAACCGTAACGGTTGAAGCCGGCATGCGACTGGCAGACTTGCAAGCGATCCTGGCCCAGGCGAATCAGTTTTTGCCGATCGATCCGGCCTATCCGGAGTACGCCACGCTTGGGGGGATTGTCGCCACGGCAGACACGGGCGCCTTACGACAGCGGTACGGGAGCGTTCGAGATCTCCTGTTGGGGATGACGTTTGTGCGCGCGGACGGCCAAATAGCCAAAGCCGGGGGGCGGGTGGTTAAAAATGTGGCCGGGTACGACCTGATGAAGCTTATGACCGGTTCCTGGGGCACCCTAGCTGCGATCAGCCAAGTGACCCTACGGGTTTATCCGCGTCCAGAAACGGGCCAAACGGTGGTGTTAACGGGGGCAGCGACGGCGATCGCCCAGGCCACCCAAACCCTCCTCAATTCGCCCCTCGCCCCGATCGCGGCAGTCATCCTCTCACCCACCCTTGTGGCCGCGATGAATGGCAGCGAGGGGTATGGCCTGCTGGCGCGCTTTGGGGGCCTCGAAGCCAGTGTCCGTGAACAGGCCCAGCGTTGCCTCACGATCGGTCACCAATGCCAGCTTCAGGCCGAAACGGCTGACGCCACGGTAGATGCCTCATTATGGAAACACCTGCACCGGCGATGGTGGCAACCTGGCTCAGGCCGTATTGTTTGTAAGTTCGGTATTCCGGCGGCAGCGGCGATCGCCACCTGTCAGGCGTTAGAAGCTTGTCTACCGGCCCATGCTGAAATCATGATCTATGCCGGCAGTGGGCTAGGACTGGTACGTTGTCCGAATCCCCACGGCTTTACCTCCTCGATCGTCTTAAAAGCGCGTTCCATTTGTCAGCAGAGTCAAGGATTTTTCAGTGTTTTAGAAGCGCCTATCTTCCTAAAGCAAAATGTTGACGTATGGGGATATACAGGCAATGCGCTGGCTTTAATGCAACGATTAAAACAGCAATTTGATCCCGAACAACAGTTCAGCCCCCAGCGCTTCGTGGGCCAGATTTAGACATCAGTATTGAAGCATTCCCTAGAAAAACCAGCCGTAGGAATGTAATCCCTTACCCAACAGGTTCACGCCCAGATAACACACCCAAACAACACCAAATCCGGTGGCAGCCAGGAGCGCGGGCCGTCGCCCCTGCCAACCACGGGTGATGCGGGCATGGAGATAGGCCGCAAACACCAACCAGGTAATCAGTGCCCAGGTTTCCTTCGGGTCCCAACTCCAGTACGACCCCCAGGCTTCGTTAGCCCAAACGGCTCCCGCAATAATGCCGATCGTCAACAGCGGGAATCCCAATCCGATCATGCGGTAGCTAATGTTATCGAGGGTATCGGCCAAGGTCAACCGTTGGGGCGAGAGGGGTGTGCCCAGTTGTGGAGTTGCCGTTACCCGCTCTAGCACTGCGGTTCCCCCGATCGCCGACATCTCCACGGGTTCTGCGACTTCTGCTGCAACCGGCCCCTCGCGTTTGAGGCGTTGGCTTGCCCGTTGTTCCCGAAAAGCCCCCGTTCCCACGGAACTGCCTCGTAACTCAACGGCCTGCCCACGGGTCACCACGAGAAAGGCGATCGCCAACAAGGCCCCTACCATGAGCGCCGCATAGCTAAGCAACATCACGCTCACATGCATCATCAGCCAGTTGGACTTGAGGGCCGGGACCAACGGTTCCGCCACCTGCATCCCAGGGGGCAAACTCAGGGCCGCAAAGGCGGCAATCCCCATCGCCACAGGAGCCGTAAATACGCCCACGAGGCGGCTCTGGCTCATGCGTTCCGCCACTAGGTGCATGGCCGTAATCCCCCAGGCAATAAAAAAGAGGGACTCGTACAGGTTACTCAGGGGGAAATACCCCGCCGCTAGCCAGCGGGCACCCAGTAGGGCCGCAATGCAGAGGTTAGCTGAGGCCATCCCTGCCATTCCTAGCCCCGTCAGTAGGGTCAAATTCGGGAATGCTGCCCCCGCCCAATAGAGCAAGAGGGTCACCAATAAAATGGCAAAAGCCGTATTATCCAAAAGACTCTGGAGGGCAACCAGATCCATGCGATGTTCTCCCATGTGCGGATGCAGGACAAGCTTCTGGCAAACAGGTGGCCAGACCTTCTCTACTTTGACATGTCTTGGCCTCCAGGGTGTGGGAATTCTGGACATATCCGCTAACCCTCAGGCGCGATCGCTGGCGATCCCTAGGGTTAGGGTTGCGACCAAACGTCGAGGTTTGTCGTCGCAGCTTTAACCGCGATTCTAAAACATCTGCTTAGCGAGGGGACGGCTGTCAGCCATTGCTCGGATTTCTTAAGCTATGATTTTTGGACATAAATAAAGACCCATAATTCTAGATATTCTAAGAAGGCTGTCTCGCAAGGCGGTTGTTAAAGAAATCGGTTCCTTGGAAAAGTACATGGAACTGGCTGAAGTGCCCTAGAGCAAGATACCGTATTCCGACGATCGAGCCTTAACTCACCGTGCTCGATCGCTTTTTAGGCCCGCCAAGGGATGCATAGCCTGCAACCAGTCTTAACTCAGGCAAACACAAGCCTGTAGCAATCATTCACCCTGTGCACAGGGTATCTGTCTTGCTATGCAACCATCCTTACCCCTTGTACCTTTGATCGCGCCGCCCCCGATATGGCGTCAGCCAAATTAGGGTAGGATGGAAGACTTGCAGTAAATTGCAATTCATTTAGACACACTAGACAACCCCCCGCAAACAGGAGACGTGCTATGGCTCGTATGTACTATGACACCGATGCGAACCTAGACCTACTCAACGGCAAAACGATCGCCATCATCGGCTACGGTTCCCAAGGACATGCCCATGCCCTCAACTTGAAGGATAGTGGCTGTAACGTCATCGTTGGCCTGTATGCGGGCAGCAAATCAGCCGCCAAAGCCGAAGCTGCTGGCCTGAAGGTCCATACCGTCGCCGAGGCCGCCAAAGCCGCCGACTTGATGATGATCCTGATGCCAGACGAGGTCCAGAAGGCCGTTTATAAGGCGGAAATCGAACCCAACCTGAGCGCTGGGAAGACCCTCGCCTTTGCCCACGGCTTCAATATCCACTTTGGCCAAATCGTTCCCCCACCTGAGGTGGACGTGATTATGATCGCCCCCAAGGGACCGGGCCATCTGGTGCGCCGCACCTATGAACAAGGCGAAGGTGTTCCCTGCCTGTTTGCGGTTTACCAGGATGCGTCAGGCCAAGCCCGCGATCGGGCAATGGCCTATGCCAAGGGGATCGGCGGCACCCGTGCCGGGATCTTGGAAACCAGCTTCCGGGAAGAAACCGAAACGGATTTGTTTGGCGAACAAGTCGTGCTCTGCGGTGGCCTTAGTGCCCTGATCAAGTCCGGCTTTGAAACCCTGGTGAATGCGGGCTACCAACCGGAATTGGCCTACTTTGAATGCCTGCATGAAGTCAAGCTCATTGTGGACCTGATCGTCGAAGGGGGCCTCGCCAAGATGCGCGATAGCATCTCCAACACCGCTGAGTATGGTGACTACACCCGTGGTCCCCGCATTGTGACCGACGCAACCCGCGCCGAAATGCGCAAGATCCTCAGCGAAATCCAGTCGGGTCAATTTGCCCGTGAATTTGTCCTGGAAAACCAATCGGGTAAACCTGGTTTCACCGCCATGCGGCGTCAAGAAGCCGAACACCCGATCGAAGCGGTGGGCCAAGACCTCCGCGCCATGTTTAGTTGGCTGAAGAAGGGTTAACGACGATTTCGCGTTTGGTCGCCAACCTGATTGGGTAGCGAGTGCCTTGCGACGCCAGCCGTTACGGAAATCTCCCCCTTCCGTAAGGCGATCGCGCACCGTGGAACCGGGGATAAAGCGTTACGATAGATGAAGAATCAACCCTGGAGTCGTAACCCAAGCCATCCCCTCTAGGCAGGGGTATGCCACCTTGGCGTAACGAACTCGCTCACCCATGTCCTGAAGAAAAATGCCGACCTTGGGTCAGGGTCGGTATCGTTTTCACGATAGAACAACGTAAGAGAAAGCCCTATGGCGAACAAACTGCTGACAATCATCAAGCCTTTCCTCAAGCCCCTGTTGGCCTTGGGGTTGGTCCTAGCCCTGTTCCTGGGCCATGCTGACAGTGCCCTCGCTGCGAGTGGTGGGCGCATCGGTGGTGGCTCCTTCCGGGCACCGGCACGGAGCTTTACGGCTCCTAGCCGTTCCTATACGGCACCGGGCGGTGGCTACTATGGCGGTGGCGGCTTCGGATTTCCCTTCATCCTGCCCTTCTTTGGGTTTGGCGGTGGCTTTGGGGGCCTATTTTCTATCCTCATTGTGTTTGCGATCGCCAATTTCCTGATGAATGCCTTCCGGAATATGTCGGAGGAGAAGACGATCGCGGAGGCCACGAATCCCAAGGTCTCGGTGGCAAAAGTGCAAGTGGGCTTGTTGGCCCAGGCACGGGAACTCCAAACCGACCTGGAAAAGTTGGCCCGTCGTGCTGACACGAGCACCCCAACCGGGTTAGCCCATGTCCTTCAGGAAACCACCCTCGCCCTATTGCGCCATCCCGAATATTGGGTATATGCCGGAACCGAAAGCCAGCAAGCCCGCCTGGAAGCAGCGGAAGCGCAATTTAATCGGCTGGCGCTGGCGGAACGCAGTAAGTTTTCCGAAGAAACGCTGTCCAACTTCAACAGTCAGCTTAAACAGGCCGACAGTGCCAGTCTAGCGGTAGCCGAGCAGGCAGCTCCCCTCGCCAACCAACAACCGGGAGAATATATTGTCGTCACTGTTTTAGTGGCGGCTCAAGGCCAACTAGAGCTACCTCAGGTAACCAGTCCTGATACACTCCGACAAGCCTTGCAACAGATTGGCTCGGTGTCGGGCGATCGCCTGATGGCGTTGGAAGTTCTTTGGGCACCCCAAGCTGAAGGCGATGTCCTCACGAGCGATGACATGATTACGATGTATCCCAATCTGCGGTTGGTTTAACATGTGGGCCAGTACGGTTACAGCATATTTGCACTATCTCAGTTTCATGTTGGCTTTTGGGGCACTGATCTTTGAAGTCTCCAGCCTTAAAAAAGATCTCACCCTCCAGGAAGCTTGGCAGATTGTGATCGCCGATGGCCTCTATGGGATTACCGCCTTGGGAGTCCTGGTGACGGGTGTTCTCCGGGTCCTCTATTTCGGTCAGGGAACTGACTTTTATCTGGGTAACCCCGTCTTTTACACCAAAGTGGCGATTTTCCTGATTGTGGGGAGTTTCTCCCTCTATCCCACCATCTCCTTTCTGTTGTGGATACCCGCCCTGCGGCAAGGCCAGCTACCCACGCTGGAACTCCCCAAGGTCGATCGGCTACGGGGGATTATCCGACTGGAAATCCTGGGTTTTGCGATGATTCCCCTCTTTGCGGCCATGATGGCGCGGGGAATTGGACTGAGTTAAGGCACACCGGACATACACGACATACCCATTGCCGGGCGATCGCGCGAAGGGCGATCGCGTCCTCTATCCATCGCGATCGCCCCAGGGGCACTGCTTCACCGTGTCCCCTTATCGTCTCCCCGGCTGGTCTTGAAGTCTTCGTGGTCTTCGCTGATGGGCATGATTTCGAGGGCATTATCCAGGTAGCGCAACCGCACACCAGGGATGGCATCAAAGGCGCGATCGATCGCCTCAAACTGAGACCAACCCACGTTAGGGAAGGCCTGTGCTTCGCGAATGCAGGGGGAGAAGACTTGAGCCGTCATGGGCTGTCTGCAAGCAGTAGCGTTTCTTTCAGTTTAACGTCCCTGAATTGACGATCGCCTGATCCGGCCTATCCTCCTAGCTAGCTGATCAGGATCAATGTAAACATTTGTCACAAAAGCCCTAAACGTATTGTCAGATACAGACTAATTAGGGTCAAGTTAATAACAAAACTTAAAAATTAGCGACAAAATCGCGGTTTATACCTAAGCTTTTTTGCTTATTAAGACCCTAAAAAACTTGAGAATTTATACTTAATTCGATCACAAAAATAGTCTGTAAAGCTTATTCTCTCGTCATTTTTGGGTTTTGCTACCGATCGCGGGAACATAGAGAATTCGCTTTAGAAAACTTTTCTTTTCGTGCATGGGATCACGGAAAACATCTGATATCATGTCATCAAATGAGGAAGATTAGAGTGCTAATCCTTCCAATTTCAGCTTTAGAAGTTCTTTTTATCACCAACCAACCTACCAGCCTAAGTGTACGTGAGGAGCATCCATCACTGATCGCTGGGAAGGTGGAATTGTCATCCCTAGTTGAGGAAAAAGCCATGCAAGATCTCCATTCCATGAACCAAGTTCGCCAGCCCCGGATTGTCAATCGACCTTTGTCCAATGCCGAAGCATTTGCCCTTTTTATTATGGGTATTGGCTTTATCAGTAGCTTGGCGTTGGTCATGATTTATACCCTGTTTGGTAGCAGTGTTGCTTAAAGGTTTTTGAAAACGGTTCATCCAAGCAAGGTTATGGGTGTTACGAGTTAGGGGGATGCTGTGGGATGCGGATCTCAACCAGATCCCCCAATCTTTTTGGCCAAATCTAAAGGGTTTGGGCTAATTGCCAACAAGTTTGCGCGATCGCCCAATCTTCCTGAGTAGGAATCACTAGCACCTGTACAGTCGAATCAGGCGTGGCCAGGGAAACATTCTTGAGATTTTGCTGATTACGATCGCGATCTAACCGCAACCCTAGAAATTCCAAGCCCGCACAGACATCCGCCCGTACCTCCACCGAATTTTCCCCTACTCCCGCCGTAAATACTAAGGCGTCCAAACCCCCCAACGCCGGTAATAGGGCGCTTATCAATGCCCGTAGCCGATAGATGTATAGGTCATAGGCCAATTGGGCACGTTCATGTCCTGCGGCGATCGCCTGCCGAATTTGGCGTAGGTCATTGCTTAACCCAGAAACCCCCTTCAAGCCCGACTCCTGATTAAGCAGGCGATCGAGGTCATCTACCGTATAGCCCTGATTGCGCATCAAATGCAACAAAATGCCGGGGTCAATATCTCCCGATCGTGTCCCCATCATCAACCCAGCTAGGGGTGTAAAGCCCATTGTGGTATCCACGCACTGACCGTGGGCGATCGCGGCTAGGGAGCAACCATTCCCTAAATGACAGGTAATTAAGCGCAGATCGGCCAGATCTTTACCCAAGCAGTGGGCGGCGCGTGTGGCAACGAACTGGTGACTAATGCCGTGAAAGCCATACTTGCGAATCCCCTGTTCATAAAATGCATAGGGAATCGCATAGGTCGCTGCCGTGGGTGGCATCTGGGCATGGAAAGCGGTGTCAAACACAGCCACCTGGGGAACCGATGGACCCAGAATGTGTTCGATCGCCACAATCCCCTGAAGGTTAGCCGGATTATGCACCGGGGCAAACTCGGCAAAGTCCGCGATCGCCTGTTTGACTGCCGCTGTAATCCAGGTACTTTCCCAATAGCGTTGCCCCCCATGCACCACCCGATGCCCCACGATCGCGATCGCGCTAGGGTCATCAATCACCTGGGTGTCGCCCTGCCAGAGGGTATTGAGCATTTGTTGGAGGACTTCAGGCTGACTGCGATTCGCAATTTCCTGTTGCCAGGTGGCCCCCCTGGCGGTTTTAACCTTGACGGTGGCGACACCCGCCTGATAGGTCCAATCAATAAACCCTTCCCAGAGCGGGGAAATCGGATCAGCAGGCAGGCGATACGCCTTCGGCGTCGCGAAGCTATCGGCCAACTGATACAAACTACTCTTCTGACTACTTGACCCCGCATTCAATACCAGGATGTTCATGATTCATACTTCCTTCCGGCAGGCACCCCTACCCTACCAGAGGGGCAATTTCGTCTGTCAAGTTTGCTGCTTGACAGATTCTTGGATCGATGCAAAAAGAGCGCTCCCAATGGGAACGCCCTTCCAGGTTCAGATTTTTAGGCTTAACTAGCCGAGGTGACTAGGCATTGATGCTGGGAGCAACGAGGGCGACAGGAGCCGACTCACCACTGGCCAAATCCAGCGGGAAGTTGTGGGCATTGCGCTCGTGCATCACTTCAAAGCCCAAGTTGGCACGATTGAGTACATCCGCCCAGGTGT
>NZ_JBRCAD010000121.1:0-16246 GCF_053493415.1 Trichothermofontia sp.
GGGCGGGGGCGACTCCCCATTGGCGGGCTAACCCCTGAACCAATTGGTCTTGCTGTGCCCGCAGGGTGTCGATATCCGTCCCCCGGTTAATAATCGTGAACCAAACTAGGCCCTGTTGCTGGGTCGCAAACACCCCCGTAAGGGCACTCACATCCCACAGCGTCCCGGTTTTGATCGCGGTATAGGGGGGCAATTTCCGCCCCTCTGCCGTGCCCAGATCCCGCCCAATCACGGGCATCAGGTCCGCGATCGTCAGCCCATCTGGTTGGAGCGATCGCTGAAGGGCCATCATCATCGCCGCCGCCGCCCGTGGGGAGATCTGGTTTTCCTGGCCTAAACCGGAGCCATTGATTAAACGCACCTCTGCCACCGGTACGCCAGCCGCTTGGGCCGCAAGGGGCGCAACCACCGGGGCACCCCCCAGGGACTCGGCAACCATCTCTGAGATGGCGTTATTGCTGTAGACGTTCATCAGCTTGAGAATTTGGGCCAGGGGCAATGATTCGTGGCGCAGCAGGGGAACCGCCCCGGCCTTGGGAGCAGCGGCAACGGCCACGCCCCCGGCGATCGTCAGGCGCGATCGCGGTGTCCCCGCTGGCATGGCCGCATATTGGCCCTCGATTTCCCAATCCCACTGGCGATCGTCCAGTGCCCGTCGCAGGAAATTACCCACCATTGCCGGATCGGTTTCGTAGTTCATCCAGAAGTCCCCAACCAGAATCAGGTTGCCCTGGACCTGGTGGATGCCCAAACGATTGAGGCTATGCCCCAAGGCGATCGCCTCCTCCCACACAAACAAGGGATCGCCACTGCCCTGGATGATCAAATCTCCCTGAAGGACACCGTTGGCGATCGGGCCGGTCCCACTGACGATCGTGGTGAACCGGTGCTGGGGTCCCCAGGTTTCCAAGGCCGCTAGGGAGGTGGCTACCTTCGTGAGGGAGGCGGCGGGTAGGGGGGTTGTCCCCTCGTGGTTCAGGAGCAAGGTCGTGCCACTTTGTAGCCAAATTCCCTGTTGGGCCGGGGCCATGCCCTTGCTACCCAGTCCCTTCAGATATTGCTCCACCGTCGAGAGGGTTTGTGGGGTCACCGCATCAGTTAGCACGAGACCGGGGGTATCTTGCCAGGTTTGTAGATCAAACGATCGGGCCGGGAGGCCGGCCTGCTGCAGCCAAAGGGACATCAACCCGGAGCTAAACAGTTGCAACATGGGCCACTCTCTTCCTAAATAACGGGACACTCAACACAAGTCACCCTGATCCTGTCCCAATACTCAAATTATTCTGGCAAATTATCCGGCTCACGATTGGGGTTGTCCACACCGTACACTAGAGCAAGACCACTCCCATTTATTCACCGACCTGCTATGGCAGACATCAAAAAAGGCAGCCTCGTCAAAGCCATTCGTGAAAAACTGGACAACAGCCTGGAAGTCAAGGCCAGTGACGATCGCCTGCCCAGCTACCTGTTTGAGACCGCTGGCGAAGTCATGGAAACCCAGGGAGACTACGCCTTGGTTAAGTTTGGTCAAGTTCCTACCCCCAACATCTGGTTGCGCATTGACCAATTAGAACCCTTTAAGTAGGCTAGGGCTACCGTCCCGATCGGAGGTCCCAGCCCCGTGGCTATTCCTACCCCACCGCCCTCCTCAGCCCTGCCTCGGCCCCTGCGTGTTGCGATCGTGGGGGCAGGCCGGGTTGGGAGTACCCTGGCCCAGCGCGTGGCGGAGAAAGACCTCGCCGATGTTGTCCTGCTGGATATCGATGCGGGCCTCCCCCAGGGCATTGCCCTCGACCTGATGGAAGCACGGGGCCTCGAACAGCACGATCGCAAACTGATGGGGACAGCCAGTTATGCTGATACCATTGGTTCCGATGTCGTGGTGATTACTGCGGGCTTCCCGCGCCAGCCCGGCATGGATCGGACGGACTTGTTGCGCCGTAACGCGGAAATTGTGGTCAATGCCGCGCAGCAGGCGATCGCCTATTCCCCCAACGCGATCTTGTTGGTGGTCACCAACCCCCTGGACGTGATGACCTACCTGGCCTGGAAAGCCACGGGATTACCGCCCCAACAGGTCATGGGCATGGCTGGCGTCCTCGACTCGGCTCGCCTGCAAACCTTTATCTCCCTGGAACTGGGCGTCTCTAATCACGACGTGATTGCCCTAGTGTTGGGCGGGCACGGCGATTTAATGGTCCCCCTCCCCCGCTACTGTTCCGTTGGGGGTATCCCCATTACCGAATTACTAGATCTGGCAACGATCGATCGCCTCGTGGAGCGTACCCGTCGCGGCGGCACCGAGATTGTTGAACTCATGCAAAAGGGTAGCGCCTATTTTGCCCCTGCCTCCTCCGCCTGTCTGATGCTGGAGGCAATCCTGCGGAACAAGTCGCGCCTGGTGCCTGCCGCTGCCTACCTGCAAGGGGAATATGGTTTAGAAGATGTGTATATTGGCGTCCCGTGCCGCCTCGATCGTCGAGGCATTGTCAATATTGTTGAACTAGAACTGACCGCAGCCGAGCGATCGGCCCTCCACACCTCCGCCCACGCCGTCCGCCGCAATATCGATCAAGCCCTGGAGCTCATGGGGGACTTACTTTGATTAATCGGAAAACAGGGGGGGCTGGCTAGGTTGGATTTTAGATTTTAGATTTTAGATTTTAGATTGGCGGGATGTTGTGGGGGAAGCAGTCTATCACCCAGACAGCGGAGACCGTTAGCCTGCGTGCAATTTGTGATCTACTGTTGTGATCTCCTGGGGCTGGGTGAGTGGGTGCCTAACAACGTCTAGTCGCCATGATCCCGTTGCCCCGCGCTGCCTTGCCCCGCACACAAAAAGGCCCCCACGGGATGCAGGAGGCCGCCAAGAAGCTTGTGCTTCTGCACCATATCACGTCGTTTAGGTGCCAAATGTTAAGCACAGCACAATTCCTCCGGCCCATTCACCCTGACTTCAGGTCGGGAAATCCCTAGCGGCTCCGCCGTAACGGCTTACGTCAGGGACCGGTTCGTGGCTAAAATATGGAGGCTAACCCCCTGTAACCTTGCAACCTATGGCCAAGTCTGTCGCCGATGTGATGACCCCTAGCCCGATCACGGTTCGCCCCGACACACCGCTCAAGGAGGTCATTAAAATCCTGGCCGATCGCCGGATTAGCGGTTTACCGGTGATCGATGCGGCAGGCAAGTTGATCGGGGTCATCTCAGAAACGGATCTCATGTGGCAGGAAACGGGAGTAACCCCCCCCGCCTATGTCATGGTGTTGGATAGCGTCATCTTTCTGCAAAATCCAGCCACCTACGAGCGGGATTTGCACAAGGCCCTCGGTCAAACCGTTGCAGAGGTCATGAGTCGCGAAGGCATTATCACCGTCACGCCCGATAAACCCCTACGCGAAGCCGCCCGGATCATGAATCAACATCAGGTCCATCGCCTGCCGGTCCTGGATGAGGCAGGTCACATTGTGGGGATTCTGACACGGGGTGATATTGTACGGGCAATGGCAGATGAGGAGATGGCTTAAACCATGACAATTACCCCAGAATCCGTCCAGCAATTACTGACATCCGACGATTTTGGCGATCGCCTGCGGGGTGTGAACCAACTGCGCCACTTGGATGCGGTGGCAGCCTTCCCCCTCACCCAACAGGCCCTCGCGGATGCCAATGCCAGGGTGCGCTATGCGGCAGCCAGCCATTTGGCCCACATCGGAAATTTGGATCGGGAGCTGTCCTTGCATCTGCTACGGGGGTTACTCCAGGACCCGGAGGTAGATGTCCAGGCGGCGGCGGCGGATGCTCTGGGTGCCCTCAAGTTGCACGAAGCCTACGAAGACCTGAAAACCCTCTACGAAACCTCCTCCGAATGGTTAGTCCGGTTTAGTATTGTGGCGGCGTTAGGGGAGTGGGGTGATCCCCGCTGCTTTGAGATTCTGGTCTCGGCCCTGGAGTCGGAGGAAGCACTACTGAGTACGGCGGCGATCGGGTCCCTGGGGGAATTGGGCGACAGTCGCGCCACACCCATCCTGGTACCCTATGCTGATAGCCCTGACTGGCAAGTACGCTATCGAGTCGCCCAGGCGTTGCAACGGCTCGGGGGACCGGAGGCCCAAGCAACCCTGAGAATTTTAGCCCAGGACCCTGTGTCCCAAGTCGCCCAAGTTGCCCAAACGCCGATCGATGCTCACTGAACCCTGCGGCTGCGATGACTGATCTGCCCGAACCGATCGCCTCCCCGGAGCCGGATTTGCCCGATCGCCTGTCCCCGGTGATCCCGCCCCCTGAACCGAACAATCGGGCCGATGCGATGGAATCGCTCGTCTCTGCGGGTACCACCTTGCCAACTGTTGAGAGGATTCCAGCCCCATCGCTGCCTGCTGCTGCCGTAACGGAGACTGACGACCTCACGGCCATGACCGAATCTGATGACTTTCAGGATTTAAGTTTTGCCCATCATCCCCGCCTGGGGGATCGGTCCTCTGGGCAACCCCCCTGGGGTCGCGTGCCCCTGCCGGATGTACCCTTAACCCTGTTGATCTTGGCGATCGCAACCCTCTTGATTGGGATCGGGTTGGGATGGGCGCGCCCTGGGTTGGGGTGGCTAGGGACAATCGGGGCGCTACTGGCCGCCCTGCGCATTCTGGTCCCTGCCTGGGGGAATGCCCTGGCCAGGGTCATCAGTTCCCGCCAAGCGGGGCAAATTCTGGCGACCTTAGGCTTAGGCGTCGCCCTTTGGGGGCTGGTCCAATTAACGGGTTTTGGTAGCCAGATCTACCGCTGGGGACAAACCGCGAACTGGGACGCGATCGGAGCGTTGGGGGAGGTGTTTGGTGCCCTCGGCCAAATCCTGATTGCCATCCTGGCAGTTTATGTGGCATGGCGGCAGTATAAAATTTCCAAGGATTTGACGATTCAGCAAAATACGATTACCCAGCAGCAAACGATCGATAGCTATTTCCAAGGCATCTCCGAACTGGTTCTGGATGAGGAAGGCTTATTGGAGGACTGGCCCCAGGAGCGGGCGATCGCCGAGGGCCGTACTGCTGCAATCTTAGGCAGCATTGATGCAACGGGTAAGGCCAAAATCATTCGCTTCCTGTCGCGATCGCGGCTGTTGACCCCCCTCAAGCGCGATCGGCGGTTAGGACGGGCCATCTTTGACGGCATGGGGGGCTACCAGGAAGATCGGCTGCATGGGGTACGGGTAATCGACCTCGGCGTCATGCTGGCTAAGGCAGATTTACAGGGCACTGACCTGCGCTGGGTTGATCTGAGTGAGGCGAACCTTTTCCGCGCCAATCTGAGCCACTGCGATTTATTTAAGGCCAACCTCAGCCGCTGCATTCTTTACGAAGCCAACCTCCGGGGGACAGACCTGAAGGGTGCCCAACTTTTCTATGGCCCAGCCACAACCGCAACGCCCCGCAGCCGCACGGAACCGCCGGACTACCACACGGGTGCCCATACAGGGGCTGTGGTTGAAGGCGCTAACTTTTCCCAGGTGCAACGCCTCAGCGACGAACAACGCTATTACTGTTGTGCCTGGGGCGGCGAGAAAACCCGTCGAACGATACCGGGCGGTTGTGAGGGGATTCCCAACTTATTGGAGCAAGCCCTAGAAACCAACACGATCGGTAATTGATTAGGCTGTCGCCTAGCCAGCAACCTACAGCCTTTCCCAAACGAGTGCGGTACGATACAGCCCAACCCTCTTATCCCAACCGTCAAGTTGATAATAAGTTTTATCCAATTAAATGGGAAATGATCACAAGCGTGTATACAGCACTTCCATACCTGATGAGGTACAGACAAGGGGCTTAAGCCCCTTGTTCGCAAGGCTTGACCATACTTCATTAGAGAGGAAACGGCTGTATAAGCTAATGCAACGTATATCACTTGAAGAATGAATGCCCAATATGCTGACGAAACGACAACGAGATTTGGCACAGCGAGCCGTTCATGTTGGGAAATCGGATTTTTCCCTATAATAATTTTCTGAGAGAGGGGCAGAGAGCCTGAAAAGCTTATATAACAAGAGTTTGCAGTGTTCTTGATAGAGAAAGCGATGTTGGCTTTTATCCTCTTATTGAATCCATTCTCAATAAGCAAAGGCTGAACAGCCCGTCATTTAGTCAGCAGTGGCAGTCTTTGGAGCATATCTTTCTATGAAGCAACTCCCTGAAATCCTTGTGCTAGAAGTATCCTAGCCCCTTTGTCCCCTTATCAGAATAATTTCATCATTGCTTATCGCCTCTAAAGTCCCGACTACACGCCCCCATTATGAGTGAACCTTCTTTTCCGAAGCGATCGTTTCCCCTAACCACCGTTGGTGCCCTGGTGCGAGGGCCATCCGGGCGGGTGTTGATTGTCCGAACGACCAAATGGCGCGGCACCTGGGGAGTGCCTGGGGGAAAGGTAGACTGGGGTGAAACCCTGGAAGCGGCACTAAAACGGGAATTTCGTGAAGAAGTGGGCTTAGCGTTAGACAATATTGAATTTGCCCTGTTGCAAGAGGCGGTGTTAGATCCCCAATTTTATCGAGAAGCCCATTTCATTCTGCTGAATTATTGGGCGACGACAACCACGGAAACGATCGTACCTAATGCGGAAATTGTCAAATGGGAATGGCTCTCGCCCCAGGAAGCTCTAAGCTACCCGTTGAATTCCTATACCAAAATTCTTATTGAGCATTATTTAGCCTCTCTAACATCAGCCCATCACCATGATTAAAACGGCGTTAGTAACCGGTGCGGCTAAGGGCATTGGACGGGCGATCACGTTGACCTTAGCACAACAGGGCTTTGATGTAGCGGTCCATTACCACCGTAGTGAGGCGGCAGCCCAACAGACGGTCCAGGATGTGCGTGCCCACCAGGTACAGGCGATCGCCCTCTCCGCCGATGTGAGCCAACCCCAAGCGGTGCAGACCTTAGTGGACACAGTTGTCGAGAAATTTGGGGGTCTGTCGGTAGTCGTGAACAATGTGGGCAATTACTTCAAACAGCCCATTGATGAAATGTCGATCGCCCAATGGCATGAGATCCTGGATACCAATCTCAACGCCACCTTTTATGTCACCCAGGCCGCCTTACCCCACCTCAAGGCTGCGGGCTGGGGACGGATTATTAACCTGGGCTTTGCCGGCGCACAAAACTTAGTCGCCCGCACCCAAATTACCCCCTACGCGATCGCCAAAACGGGCGTGATTCTCTACACCAAAGCCCTCGCCAAACAACTGGCCGCCCACCGGATCACGGCTAATGTGGTGGCCCCAGGGGTGATTGAAACCTCTGTAAGCCAACCCCTGACCCAGATCCCGATGGGTAGGCTGGCTACCGTTGGCGAAGTCGCCCAAGTGATCGACTTTCTGGTGGCTCCAGAAGCGGGCTATTATACCGGCCAAGTGATCGAAGTCGCGGGGGGCTGGAACCTCTGAGGCTGAGCGGGGGAACCGTCTTGGCAATTGGAAAAATCTATAGTACATAATTATCTGTCTAACCGATTCATCCGGATCGGAAACCGCTAAAATAGGGGAATTGAGATTTTGGCCCGATCGCGCACGCTGTCCCTTTTCACCGACCTTACTGACACAACCAGCATGGCACCTAGAGCAAGCAACGCCGCAAGCAACAGCAATCACAAGGCAACCCCGCCCCAAAACAGTAACCCAGAGCGGGATAAGGCCCTAACCCAAGTCCTGACCCAGATTGAGCGTACCTTTGGCAAGGGATCGATCATGCGGCTGGGGGATGCGGCCCGGATGAAGGTGGAAACGATCCCCACGGGTGCCCTGACGCTGGATATTGCCCTAGGGGGGGGGTTGCCCAAGGGGCGGGTCGTGGAAATCTACGGTCCCGAAAGTTCTGGGAAGACGACGTTGGCGCTCCACGCGATCGCCGAAGTCCAGAAGGCCGGGGGCATTGCGGCTTTTGTGGATGCGGAACACGCCCTTGATCCCACCTACTCGGCAGCACTGGGCGTAGACATTGAAAACCTGTTGGTCTCGCAACCAGATACGGGGGAAATGGCCCTAGAAGTCGTGGATCAACTGGTGCGATCGACGGCGGTAGATATTGTCGTGGTTGACTCAGTTGCCGCATTGGTGCCGCGATCGGAAATTGAAGGAGAAATTGGTGAAACCCAGGTGGGGTCCCAGGCCCGGTTGATGAGCCATGCCCTGCGCAAGATTACCGGCAATATCGGCAAGTCGGGCTGTACCGTGATTTTCCTCAACCAATTGCGCCAAAAGATTGGCGTCACCTACGGCAGTCCAGAAACCACGACGGGGGGGCAAGCCCTCAAGTTTTATGCCTCGGTTCGTCTGGATATTCGCCGGATTCAAACCCTGAAGAAAGGCACGGAGGAATTTGGGATTCGGGCCAAGGTGAAGGTGGCGAAAAACAAGGTGGCTCCCCCTTTTCGGTTGGCAGAATTTGACATCATTTTTGGCAAAGGCATTTCCAGTGTGGGGTGTCTGGTTGACCTCGCAGAAGAAACGGGAGTGATTGTCCGTAAGGGTGCGTGGTACAGCTACAACGGCGATAATATCGGCCAGGGCCGGGATAACACGATTCAATACCTGGAAAGCAATCCCACGATCGCCCAAACGATCGAGCAACAGGTGAAGGAAAAGCTAGATTTGGGCGCAGTCGTATCGGCCAATTCAGTGGCTCCCATCTCTGAACAGGAGGAAGAGGACACCCTCGCTGTCGATCTGGCCACCCTAGCCTAGGGATTATCCAACGAATGCTAACGGCATTATTGTTTGATCTGGATGGAACATTAGCCAATACCGATCCCTTTCACTTTCAGGCATGGCAAGCCTATCTGCGCACCTATAACTTGGAAATTGACGATCGCTTTTATCGGCAACGAATCAGCGGTCGTCTAAATCCCGATATTGTGCAGGACCTGCTCCCCCAGCTCACCCCGGAGCAGGGGCAACAGGTGGCCGATGAGAAGGAAGCCTACTTTCGCCAATTGGCCACCAACCTGACGCGGCTGCCCGGTCTGACGGAGTTATTAAACTGGTCAGGCGAACGGGGGCTGCAACAGGCGGTGGTGACAAATGCGCCACGGGCGAATGTAGAGTTTACCTTGACAGTCCTCGATCTTTGGGACCATTTCCCCACGATCATTTTTGCAGCGGAGTTACCGATCGGTAAACCTGATCCAGCTCCCTATCAGTTGGCCTTAGACAAGCTTCAGGTTTCGCCAGCGCAGGCGATCGCGTTTGAGGATTCGGCATCCGGCATTCGCTCGGCAGTGGCTGCTGGCATTCCCACAGTGGGCGTGGCTTCTACCCATCCGCCCAGTGAGTTGGCAGCCGTCGGGGCGAGTTGGGTGATTAACGATTTCCGCGATCGCCAGTTGTGGGATTTACTGGGCCGAGTGGAGTAAGGGGGAGAGAGGAGAAAGAAGAGAGAAGAGAGAAGAGAGGGTTGAGGGGGAATAGTGCTTTGTCTCACTCCTCACTCCTCACTCCTCACTCCTAATTTAAGTGGGTGTCGTTTGCAGATCAGGGCGTTCTTCAGGGACGATCGCGCCTGCGACAGGGCAAACTTGTAGGCAAATGCCGCAATCGATACAGGTAGAAAAGTCAATCCAATACCAATCGGTTCCCTTGTTATTTTTCCCTGGGCCGGGGTGGATGCAGGCAACGGGGCAGGCGTCAACGCAGTCGGCGATGCCTTCGCAGACCTGGGTCACGATCGTATGGGCCATGTAACGGTCTCCTCGCAAGTGCTTTCCTCTAACCACTGTACGCAATCTCTGGTGACTAGGGGTACAGCGGGGAGGGTGTGGGGGAGGGCCGCAAGCTCTGCGGTGTCAGCCTGGGTCAACAGTGTAAGACCAGAGTTTACTCTGGCGACGGTCACTGAAGCAGGAACTAAGCTTCAGCCTGCTTAGGTAGGTTTGAGTCAGTCTTAGAGAGCGGTTATGACGAGAAGGGCAATACTAGTTGCTCGAAAAGTAAGTTCTGCAACGTTCGTAGGGCTGGCTTTAGCCGGCAACGACTGAAGTCGTTACTACCAACGTTGCAATGTTCGTAGGGCTGGCTTTAGCTGGCAACGACTAAAGTCGTTACTACCAACGTTGCGAAACTTGATGTTTACTGTACTAGCTGGCTTTGGGTTGATCGGCGGTTTCCTGTTGCAGGATGAGTTGCCGCAGACGGGTTTTCGTTTTGGTCACGAGTTCAGGATCGGCATCTTCGAGAAAGCATTCGAGGAGTTGGCGGGCTTGGGCCTTTTGGCCTTGCTGGAGCAGGGCAACGCTGGCTTCGACAACGATCACGACGGCATCATCGATATTGAAGCGACGATCGTGAAGCCAGGTGACGGAGTGCAGCAGAGAAACCTCATCACCCGACTGGGCCACCTGAACCAGTTTCTCGACGTGCTTCTGAATTTCAGCCATCTTCATTCCCCTACCTTGAGCGATTGGCTATACCCGTTTCCGGATCTGTGAGTTAGCCCTATCCCCTGATCTCAGACGGTGAGACAGGCGATCCGGAAAATAGGTCGTTCCCATCAGGGCAGTCCCAAACGCTGGTGGTTAAGCGCCTTCATTCCATCCCGATGCATCCTCTCCTAACAGATTGGCCACCCGTTCCGCCAAGGCTGACTGCCCCTGTTCCTCAAAGCGGGTGGCGGCGGCGCGCAGATCCGCTGTGGCTTCGGCATAGGCACGACAAGCCAACTTGACCTTCCCTCGTTCTAAATAGGCGATCGCTGACTCCGGTTGTTGTTCAATGACCGCATCCAAATCCGCGATCGCCCCTTGGGGATCACCCAACAGTGCCCGGACCCCCCCGCGTTCTCGCCGTGCGGCGAGGGGGTCGAGGTCTGGGGTGACCACGGCTTGCAAATCGGCCTCTGCCGCATCGGATTGGCCCAGTTGGAGGTAGATCGCGCTGCGTCCTAGCCGTGCCCGTCGCGATTGGGGATGCATCGTTAATACCTGACTAAAATCTGCCAAGGCCGCTTCCAGGTCCGGTTGATTGGCCAGCAGTTGCGCCCGCTCTAGGAAACCCACAATCAACCCCGGCTTAAGCCAGAGACCATAGTTGAGATCCGCTAGGGCCGCCTCGCGATCGCCCAGTTGGGCCTGGGCCAGTCCCCGCTCCACATAGGCATCGGCCAGATTGGGATTTAACCAAAGGGCATAGTTGCAATCCGCGATCGCCTCCTCCAGGTTGCCCAGTTGCCGTCGAGCCATGCCGCGACCGAGGAAATCCAGGGCCGAACTCACCTCCATGCGGATCACCCGTTGCCAGTCCTGCATCGCTTCCTCGCGGTAACGGGGATCGGCCTCTAGGGCATCCCCCCGCTGGGCCAGGAGTAACCCTCGGTACACATAGGCACTCAATAGGTGGGGCCGCAGGTGAATCGCCTGTTCAAGATCCTGTTGGGCCGCGTCCCACCGTTCCAACTCCATCTGCACGATTCCCCGGTGTAGATAGGCGAGGGCGGCGTTGGGATGGCTGGCTAGCACCCGGTTGAAGTCGGCGATCGCGGCGGGTTTATCCCCCAGGGCGGCATGGGCCATCCCCCGGTGCAAATAGGCTGCCACCCAGTCAGGTTTACAGGCAAGGGCGGCATCAAAATCGGCGATCGCCTCGGTCAGCCGTCCCAGTTGCATCAACACCTGTCCCCGTTCCAAGTGGGCGGTACTGGCCTGGGGATCAACAGCAAAAACGGCAGTGTAGTCGGCAACGGCCCCTTCTAAATCCCCCAATTGCCAGCGCAAATGTCCCCGGCTGCTGTAGACACTGCTCTGGTTGCTGTCCAGGGCCATCACGTGTTGCAAATCGGCAGCGGCCCCTGGGTCATCCCCCAGCTTGGCGCGCACGGCGCTGCGGCTGAGGTAGGCTTCGGCAGAATGGGGATCGAGGGTTAAAACCGCCTCCAGATCCGCCAGGGCACCCGCCGTATCCCCTAGGGCCGCGCGGGCCGTACTCCGACTTAGGTGGGCGATCGTTGAATCGGGATCAATCGCTAGGGCATCGTCAAAGTCATCCAGGGCACCCTGGGGGTCCCCCAACAGCGATCGCGTTAACCCCCGCTGGAGATGCGCAACCACCGAATTGGGACTGAGGCGCAGGGCGCGGTTGAAGTCTTCCAAGGCTTCCCGGCGATCGCCCAACTGGGCACGGATCATCCCCCGTCCTAGATAGGCATCTACGGGCGTGGCACTCAATTGCAGGGCACGACTAAAATCCTCATGGGCACCCTCGCGATCGCCCATTTCCGCCCGCACGGCACTGCGATCGAGGTACGCTTCGGCCAGATTGGGCGACAACTGCAACGCCTGATTAAAATCACTCAACGCCCCCTGGTACTCCTCCAACTCCGCCCGCACAATGCCCCGTTGCACATAGGCATCCGTCAGGCTGGGGTTGAGCTTAATCGCCTGGTCCAGGTCCGCGAGGGCCTCCTCCGGTTGCTCAGCGGCTAAGCGTAACTTCCCCCGCTCCAGGTAAGCCGGGGCGAGGGGTTGAAGCTGAAGGGCCTGATCCAGATCCGCCATTGCCCCCAAGCGATCGCCCATCAGGCCATGCATCAGTGCCCGTTGGTAATAGACCTCCGCCGCCCGTGGGTTTAACTGGAGCGCCTGGGAAAAGTCGGCCATCGCCGCCGGGAAATCCTTCAGTTGGGCCTGGACGCTCCCCCGTTGGACATAGGCAGGTAGGGAGTTGGGTTGTAACTTCAAGGCTTGATTCAAATCCATGAGGGCCGCCTGGAGATCCCCGAGTTCGCGCCAGAGCATCCCCCGTTGCAGATAGATGAGGGGGGAATCGGGTTGGAGTTCTAGCGCCTGGTTAAAGTCTGCCAAGGCCGCATTCCGATCGCCGCTACTGGCCCGCACCATGCCCCGCTGAATCAGGGCCGCGATCGCATGAGGGTTGAGCGCCAAAGCCTGATCAAAATCCGCGATCGCCCCGTCGCGATCGCCCTGTTTCGCCCGCAGCATTCCCCGCTGGATATAGGCCGCCCCCGCATTGGGACGCAATTGCAACGCCTGGTCAAAATCCGCCATTGCCCCCGTGCGATCGCCCAACCGAACCCGTAGCTTCCCCCGCTCCAGATAGGCATCATGGGCTTGGGGATTAAGCTGGATCACCTGGGTGAGATCCAGCACCGCCTCTGGGAATTTTCCCTTAGCCATCAAAGCCATTGCCCGCTGCAAAAACGCCGCAGCAAATTTCGGATAAAGCTGGATCGCCTCCGTAAAACTCGCGATCGCGCCATCATAATCTTTAGTTTTAAGCTGACTTAAGCCTTGATTAAAGCAGGTTTCAGCACTCATGGGCTGTCCTCCCTTGACAGCAACAGCAAACCTTTTGCACAGTCCCTCTGCCCAAGGACACCGCGAAAAATACCTATCCGGCGCTCCCAAGCAACCTTAATCCCGTCGATGGGGGCAATGGAACTGCCCCCATTCCAGATTAATCGAAGTGCTTGTCCTTCTGCTCAATGCCCCTTACGATCGAGTATTGACCGAGGGCGTGGCAATGCGAACACTGTGCAATTTAGCTTTACAAAAAACAGTTGCTTTAGATTTCTTAAAAAAAACTGAAACGACGGTTGGTTAAACGCCAGTTCCAGTTTGGGGTTAGTTGGTGTTGGTTAAATCTTAGGGATCGGAGGCTAGTGTCCTTCAGACGCACACACAATGCTAGATTTTTTCGGCAACCCTGTCCGGACACTTGCCAAATCCACAGATATTAACAGCGCATAACCCATAACTGCAAAGAATAGAAATAAAGAAAAATTGATCAAAAACAAGCGGGAAAAATTTTTTTCTTAAGCTGCGGAAGGATCGGCTACGGTTTCGCGCAGACGGGTGATCCCCACCGGTGTTCCCCGTATCGCCGCTGGTGACGTGAAAACCGTCGTGCTCACCAGATCGTGCGTCCCCGCCTCGACTAACCGAGGATGGCCTACGTCGGACCAGAGGGCTGGTTGCGATCGTCGCTCAACGTCAGGCGTAAAAGACAATGCGCCTAGGGAACACGCACGCCAACACCCCTGAACAGCCACATTCAAAAGTTGGCAATGACCGCCCCGGCGTCCTTCTGGACTATAGGACTGACAATGCCGACAGGCGAAATCAGCATGGCGTGGCGCTTCCAAGGTATTCATCGTTCAGCATCCCCTAATCATTAGGTAGTTACCTCATCATCCCCCACGCCCCCTTGGCGATCTTTCCGCGTCCAAAACGCTACAATGCTTTCACCTTATGCTTTAGAGCGATCCCAAAGTAAAGTGGAAGTCTTGAAATCTCTTTATTTTCTCTTTAGAAAGTAGTCGTTTTTTTGTTAAGGAATATCATTATCTCCCCCTTAAGATAGATCTCTGCGATCAGTAATCTAGTCAGGGATCACGCTAAACCCAAAACCAACACCAAAGCAAATACATTGATACCTTAGTTATCGATCCGGATTGGGTGGCATGGAATTGGGTGGCGTATTTGTCTGGCGCACACACAGGGCACACACACGCCAACGGGCCAGTTCACCGGGTGGGGTAGGGCACTGGCATTGAGGGCAGAGGGGCAACTGTTGTCGTTGCTGTTGGAGGTGTTGTTGCCAGTGTTGAAAGGCCCGATCGGGGGTGGCGGCTGTCTCGATCGGGGGGGACACGGGGGCGTTGGCCGCTGGGGTGAAACTGGGATGGGCTTGCCCTAGGGGGCGATCGGCGCTGGTGACTAGGGGTACCTCGGACCACTGGGCAGCCGAAAAGCGAATATCCGTCAGGGGCTGGGGCAAGATAGCGTTCAGTTTGGCGAGGATACGCTGGCGTTCAAAGCTCAAATTCTGTGCCCAAACCGAACTCGCTGTGGCAACGCAGAGCACCCCCCGCCGAATCGCGATCGGTCGGGTTTGTTGGGCCACCACATCACCCACGATCGTCGGCCAATCCCGCAAGAGTTGCTGGAAGTGGTGGTGGTGTTGCCAGGTGGGCTGCTGGGCAACGTGTTGCAGAAGCTGGGGAAGCGATTGCCAGGACATGCGAGGGGAGTGCGTTAAGGACAGGGTCGCTGGATAGCCATCTAGCGTCCCAACGCGGTAGACCAAGGGGCAGGAAGACCGGCCATTTACGGATGCCGCGAGTGGGGGTGCCCAGGGGGACAAAAGATGGCAAATTCCGATTCTACTGCTAGGCTATGAGCCGATCCGGTCACCCCGATCGGGTCACAATCGCGGTTGTAGCCATACTTTAACTTCCTGGGCTTGGATTTCAGAGCAGATTTAGGACAAATCGAGCCTGCGATCGGAATCAGGGGGGTCTACGTGCAGCCCAGGTTGCTGTGGCCATCGGTGAGTTCATTGCGTTCCCAATTATCCCTATGCGTCAAAGTTCTGTTACCCACGCTAACCAATCGGCGCCGACTCAGGGGTTGAAACCCAGCCTACAGGCGGCGCTAAGCTGTTTAGACCTGCAACTAGACGAGGAGTTGGCCCGGTATCGCCGTCTTCAGGCGGGCTATTCGGCTCCCCCACGCCGGGTCCTGGGGCGACGCTCACCGGTGCCTACACCCGTGGAATTGTTCCAGCCCCCAATAGCCTCTCCCCCTCCTGGACAAGCAGTTGGCCCCCCCCCGTCGGTTGGCCCGTCAGCGGCGTTCGCCAGTCCCGCCAGTCACCCAGCGGCTGTTTCCAAGGCGGCCTCGCCTGCGCCATCCGTGAGTCCCCCCATGAGTGCCCCTGTGGAGCGAGGCCACGTGCCTGCCCCGATCGCCCCTGGAACCGCAATCCCCAGTCCCACCTCACCCGAAGCATTGAGCGCTCTAGCCGTTGTGCCATCCAGTCCGGCGGCGGCCTCATCCCCTGATCTAGCCCTAGCGCCGCCAGCCCCAGCCCCAGAAGCATCCCTACCCAATGACTACCTTGCGTCCTCCGAGGCATTGCTGCAAAGTTTAGCAGCCGAAGAAGCCCAGGACGATCGCCTTGATCCCAGCCAGATTCAAAACAAGGGAGGATTACTGTCCCCGCTAGGTCTGGGGTCCTTATTGCTCCTGCTCCTGTCTAGCCTCAGCCTGGGCTATGCCCTGTTAAACCCCCACAACTTGGGCTTTCTCACCCCCCACTTGCAAGGCAGTGAGTCGCCAGCCCAGTCCCCCCATACGGTAGCACCGACCACCCTGCCCAATGTTCCCAATTTGGCAACGGATGAGTTTGTCGATCTCCACCTAGATACCCTGGGCACCCTGACGGTTCCCTCCCCCTCCCCGACGC
>NZ_JBRCAD010000122.1:0-12531 GCF_053493415.1 Trichothermofontia sp.
GGCGGCGGTTCGGGCGGCGGCGGCGGGGCCGGCGGGGCCATACAGGTGTCGCCAAAAGTTGCGCCTCGTTCCGTGAGATCGCCCAAAGCGTAGTTATCAAGACCTAGGTTCTTGCCGAAACGCGCTGCCTCCACATTCGCGGTCCGCAGGCCCGTGCGGGTAAGGTCAGCCCCCACTAGCTTGGCATCGACCAATAGGGTGCGATCGAAGGAGGCTAGGGCTAAATACGAATCACACAAATTCACATTGCGGAAGAAAGCCCGGTCCATTTGACCTTCCATCAGGTTAATGCGGCGCATATCGGAATCATTCAGCAAGGCCCCCCGCAGATTGGCCCGACTCAAGTTGGCGTCCTGCAACTCCGAGCGATGGATGTCCGTGCGGCTAAAGTTCGCATCCAGGGCATAGGCTCCGATCATATTCACCGCAATCAGGTTGGAGTCGCGAAAGTCGGAATGACTCAGATTGGCTTCTGTAAAACGGGCACCATTCAGTTCGGCCCGACTAATGCTGCTGCCAATCAAGCTGGCACGGGTGAGGTTGGTATTCACCAAGAGCGTACCCCGCAGGTCAGCATGGTTCAACTTAGCCGCAACTAAATCCGCTTCACTCAGGTTGGCTTCCGTCAGGTCAGCCCCCGTCAGGTCGGCCCCCGCCAAGTCCGCCATTGTCAAGTTGGCTCGCGGTAGGTAGGCCCCACTCAGGTCTAACCCGCTTAAATTTGCCCCACTCAAATCACAGTCAGGGCAATAAAGGCTGGCGATTAACTGCCGGACATGGGCCGGATTTTCGGCCATTGCTGGACCTGCCAGTCCTAACGGGGCCAGCAGAGCCATTGCTAAGACGCGTCGCTTCACGATAATCCTCCTCCCACAACATTAGACTGGTGGGGTTATGCGTTACCAATACCCAAGGGAGCTAGTGTTAGTCCCAATGGTTGGTGATGCCACCCCTTTCAAAATCGTGATCCACTTTTCAGCAAAGCTTTGAAAATATTCAGTTCCATTATCGCCTAAATCGAGCGAAGTGGCTATGGCGTTGATGCTGATGCAGGTTGTGGCGAGGTGGGCAGCTTATGGAGCAAGTGGCTAGCAAGAGGAGGACCTGGGGTAGGTAAGGTGCCTACCCCAGGGGAATTATGTTACTGCTGACTGACTAGATCAGTACTTAGGACTGGGTTACGGCCAAAATATCCTTGGCGTGGGTGTCTGTCTTGACGCTGGTATCGACGTAGGTGATCTTCCCGGTGCCGTCAATGACGTAGGTGACCCGCTTGGCGTAACCGCCGCTGTCCACATCATAGGCTTTGGTAATTGCCCCATCAACATCGGCGAGCAGGGTAAAGGGCAAGCCATATTTTTCTTTGAACAGCTTGTGGGAGGCTTCATCGTCCCGGCTGACACCCAAGACCACCATTTCCTTATCTTGGTACTCGGCGTAATTGTCGCGGAAGCTTTGGGCCTCTTTGGTGCAACCGGGGGTGTCATCCTTGGGGTAGAAGTAGAGGACGACGGTTTTCCCAGCGAAGTCAGAGAGGGAGACGGTTTTGCCCTCGGCGTCTTTCACCGTAAAGTCAGGAGCCTGGGCACCAACGGATAAAGGCATCGTATTTACTCCAAGTTTACGTTAAGGGTTTCCCGAAAATTAAGCATAACAAACAACTTTGTGCCGCTGTTAAAGCACTGCCATACTCGGTGAGATAGCGATCGGGAGATCAACTGTCAGCGCCTCTTGCCCCTGGGTTTAGGGAATCTCGATTCATTGAAGTGGCGCTGCCGCCCGCCTCAACCCCTGATCATGGCCTGGGCACCGTTGCGAAAATTGATAGTGTTCGAGGTGTCCTTTAGTTTCAGGTATCGAAAATTCTTTTGATGACAGTTTGAGCACGATCGCTCTGGTATGGGTAGACTCTAGGGAGAGTCCCCCTGCCCCCCTGCTCCCTGATGCTCACTTCCCCCTCTGCTTCTAAACCGCTGCGGTGGCAACGTGCCAAAGGGTCGCTACTGGCGCGTCAGATTGATATTTATGGAGCTGCGACTCAACTGGTGCTGTCTCTAGCCTGGGATCGCCTGCTGGGGGTGGATCAGTCGCCTGAACGTCGCTATCGCCATGCCCAGTGGTTGGTGATGTCGTTGTTACACCTGGGACCCACATTTATTAAAATTGGACAGGCCCTCTCCACGCGTGCTGATTTATTACCGCTGGAATATGTGCAGGCCCTGGGTCGCCTTCAGGATCAGGTGCCGGAGTTCAGCCCTACGGAGGCGATCGCCCTCATCGAAGCTGAATTGGGCAGTTCCGTCCCGTCCCTATTCCGGGATTTTGAGCATTTTCCGATCGCGGCAGCTAGCCTGGGGCAGGTGCATAAGGCCCGCCTGCATACGGGGGAGGATGTGGTGGTCAAAGTCCAGCGTCCGGGGTTGGAGCAGTTGTTGAATCTGGATATGGAGGTGCTGCATCAACTGGTCCGCCTCAGCAATCGTTATTTCCCCTGGACGCGGCAATATCATTTAGAGGAAATCTACAGCGAATTTTTTACGATCCTGTTCCAGGAGATTGACTATATTCAGGAGGGGAAAAACGCCGATCGCTTCCGGGAGAATTTTAAAGACTATCCCCAAATTGTTGTACCCAAGATCTATTGGCGCTATACCTCTCGCAAGGTTTTGACGATGGAATATGTGCCGGGGATCAAGATCAACGATCGGCCCACATTAGAGGCCTGTGGCTTAGATGTCAAGGAAATTAACCAACTGGGGATTTGCTGCTACTTAAAGCAACTGTTGCAAGATGGCTTCTTTCAAGCTGATCCCCACCCCGGCAATATGGCCGTTAGCCAGGAGGGTAAACTCATTTTCTATGACTTTGGCATGATGGCTGAAGTGAAATCCGTCGATAAGGATAAAATGGTGCGCACCTTCTTCGCGGTGCTGAAAAAAGATACCAACCAGGTGATTGATACCCTCACCTCAATGGGCTTAATTGAACCCATGTCGGACATGACCCCGGTGCGACGGTTAATGAGCTTTATCCTGGAAAAATTCACCGAAAAACCTGTTGATCTACAAGCCTTTAATGAACTCCGTAGTGAGGTCTATGCGGTTTTTGAGAAGCAACCCTTCCGGCTACCGGCCAAAATGACCTATATCCTCAAATCCCTCACCACCCTGGATGGGATTGCCCGTGCATTGGACCCCGAATATAACCTGTTGGCCGCCGCCAAACCCTTCGTCAAAAGCTTAGCGGTCCAAAATCAGGGGAGTGCCCTTAACGAACTGGCCCGTCAGGCGAAAGACTTCATTAAGTATCGAATGCAACAACCCAGCAAGTTAGAATTGCTGATTCAACGTTTGGAGGAACGGATTGAACAAGGAGAACTCCAAGTGCGGGTACGATCGGTGGAGAGCGATCGCGCCCTTAAGCGGATTAGTCTGGGTGTCAAGTGTTTGATCTATGCGTGTTTAGCTGGCTTCACCCTGCTGTCTGGGGCGGTGCTACTGTTGGGCAGTTCTAAAGGTTGGGCGATCGTCGCCTTTATGTTGACGGCATTTAGTTTCCTAGCGTTGCTGCGATCGCTGATCGAACTCCTGATTCGTGAGCGCTTCGATCGCCTTGCAGAGCGTTAATTATTACCTAGAGTCTCTCCTGTTTTCCGTCCACCTACGGTAACGGGAGCTTTTTGTCTCATTCCCCCATGTGTTGCGACGGGCTAGGATTATGGGCAGTTTATAAATTAGGGATAGGTGCCATCCCTTATCCCCCAATCTGCCCACCTTGTTTTTGGATCTACCCCCAACCTTGGGTTTTCTATGGCCAGAATACTAGTTGTTCTAGTTGTTGAGGATGAACAGGTTGCCGCCGAGTGCATTCTTAACTTCTTAGCGGATTCTGAGTATGAAGTAATTGCGATCGTCGCTTCGGGTACGGCGGCGCTACAGCAGATTTCCCTGATGCCTCCGGATCTCATCCTCATGGATATTCATTTATCGGGAGAAATGGATGGCATTGCCACCGCCCAAGCGATCAGCGCACAATGGGATCTGCCGATCGTCTTCCTAACCGCAATCCGCGACGATGAGACCCTACGGCGGGCGATCGCGACCTCCCCGTTTGGCTACCTGCTCAAGCCCTTTGATGCCCTACAACTGCACACCACCATCAATATTGCCCTGCGGCGGCATTTGCTGGAAACCCAATTGCAACAGGCGGAACAATGGCTGGCGGCAGTACTCACCAGCATTGGTGAGGGCACGATCGCCACAGACCCCCTGGGGCATATCACCTTTATTAACCCAGTTGCCGTCACCCTGACGGGTTGGCCGCAAACCGCAGCCCTAGGGCAACCGATCACCCAAGTGCTCAATGTGGCCCATCTCCCAAGCCGACAGCCAGCGACCAATCCTCTCCTGGAAGCTATCCAACAGGGACGATCGCTCACCCAAACCGATGGTTGTCTTTTGATCACGCGGACGGGGCAGGAATACATCATTGGGTGTGTGGCCTCGCCGATCAAAAACCAACGGGGCGAAATTACCGGAGGGGTTATTGTGTTCCAGGACATTAGCCAACGGAAGCGTCAAGAGCATCTATTGCATCGCCGGGAGCAAGAGTTTCGTGCCCTAGTGGAGCATTCTCCTGATATTATTGCCCGCTTCGATCACCAGCTTCGGTATCGCTACATCAATCCCTCAATGGAACGGATAACGGGCCTACCCGCCCAGGCTTTTCAGGGCCGGACGAACCAGGAATTGGGGATGCCTGCCAGTGTGCTAGCGACTTGGGATACACAGTTACGCCAGGTATTCGCCACAGCCCAGGAAACCACCATCACCTTTGAGCTACTCACGATCGAGGGACCTCGGATCTATCAAGCGCGTCTGGTTCCGGAGTTCGCCACCGATCACCGTGTGCGTTCTGTCCTCAGCGTCGCTCGCGATATTACTCAACACCACCAGACGGAACTCTCCCTCCGACGACAGGCGGAACGGGAACAACTCTTGGGGGTGCTGCTCCAGCGGATTCGCCAATCCCTTGACCTCCAAACTCTGTTTACTACGGCTGTGGCGGAAATTGGCACGCTCCTCCAGTTGGAACGGGCAGAAATTGTGCAATACCAGCCTTGTCAACAGCTTTGGTGCCATGTCGCCAGCTATCGCCACAACCAAACGCTTCCCGATACGCTAGGGCTAGAGGTGCCGGAGGTGGAAAACCCCTTTGCCACGCCCCTGAAACGGGGAGCGATCGTGTGTATTGATGGTAGCAATCGGGCGGGGGACCCGGCTAATCCCGAGCTAACACAGCTTCCCATAACCGCCTATCCTGGTGCCTGGTTACTGGTCCCCCTATGTGTGGGCGATGCGCATAGCGTTCGGGTTGGGTCTTCGCCAGAGCATGCCACCGGCCATCAGGTTTGGGGTAGTCTGAACCTCAACCGTCTCCAAGCGCCTTGGCACTGGGAGGAGAGTGATGTGGAGCTGGCCCGTGCCATTGCCGATCAGTTGGCGATCGCGATCCAACAGTCGGAACTCTATCAGCAGGTCCAACGTCTCAATTCAGACCTCGAACAACAGGTGCTGGAACGAACCGTCTTGTTACAGCAAGCCTTTACCTTTGAGGCGACGCTAAAACGCATTACCGATCGGGTGCGGGATAGTTTAGACGAAAACCAAATCCTACAAACAGCGGTCGAGGAATTGGCCCAGGCGATCGGGGTGAGCAATTGCAATGCTTCAATCTATAACCTAGAGCAACAGACCTCGACCATTCGCTACCAATATGCCACGTCCGTCACGCCCTTTCGGAATACGGTCCTGCACATGGCTAATTTTGACCAGGGCTACGCCCAACTCTTGCAGGGACAGTATTTTCAATTCTGCTCCTGTCGGCCTCACCCGGAGGAGGGACCCGTGGCCAAATTGGCCTGTCCGATTTTGGATAACGCCGGGGTGCTGGGGGATCTGTGGTTGATTCATCGGGCCGACTATGGGTTTAGCGAACAGGATATTCGCTTGGTGCAACAAGTGGCCAACCAATGCGCGATCGCCCTGCGCCAGTCGCGGCTTTACCAAGCAGCCCAGAGCCAGGTGACGGAATTGGAGCGTCTGAATCGGCTCAAGGATGATTTTCTCAGCACGGTTTCCCATGAACTCCGGACGCCGCTATCGAATATTAAAATGGCGATTCAAATGTTAGAAATTGTCCTCAAACCCTTGGGGATTTTGGCTCCAGAAAACGGCCCGGCCCACCGCTATTTCCAGATTCTTCAGCAGGAGTGCCAGCGGGAAACCAGTCTTATTGGGGATCTGTTGGATCTATCGCGGTTGGAAGCGGGGGAAGAAACCCTGACGATCGTCACCTTAGAACCGACGCCTTGGCTGGAGGAAATGATCGTGCCCTTTATGCGACGGTTTGAGGCGCAGCAACAGTCCCTAGTGTTAGACATTCCCCCCGATTTACCGAGCATCCAGACCGATGCTACCTATTTAGGGCGCATCCTCAACGAACTGCTGAACAATGCCTGTAAGTATACGCCTGCGGGTGAAACGATTCGGGTCTTTGCCCGCCTAGAGCCAGAGGTCTTGCACTTCGGGGTCAGTAATTCCGGTGTGGATATTCCACCAATGGAACTACCGCATATCTTCGATAAGTTCTACCGTATTCTCCGCCATGACCCCTGGCAGCATGGGGGGACGGGCCTCGGGCTAGCCCTGATTCATCGCCTGGTCAGCCAACTGGAGGGCACTGTTACCGTGGAGAGCCAGGGGGGGCTGACAACCTTTACGGTCAGTTTGCCCCGTTCGGAAACCCGTTCAGAAACCCGTTCGGAAATAAATCATTAAGCCGGACACCCCGATTCTCCTGAGCAAGCCCCGATCGCGCTGAAAACTACTGCCATATCGCAACGGGGTTTGTTGGGAGGTTGGCGATGACAGTGAAGTTTCCCGATTTGGTCTTGGCTTTTGCGGGTGTGGTAACCCTCAGTGGGGTGGGCGTGCCCGTGTTGGCCCAGGGATCGCCCTTGCCAGCGTCCGTGGTTCTGCCTGCGGCCTCGGCTGCGCAAGTGGAGGGCGTTTTTGCTGAGGCAATGGCACGGGCGGCAGCAGGGGATCTACCGGGAGCCATTCAGGGATTCACCTGGGTGTTGGATCAGGCTCCTGACTTGCTCGAAGCTCGCTTTAATCGAGGGTTGGCCCGTGATCTGTTGGGGGATAAGCCAGGGGCGATCGCTGACTATACCCAAGTCCTGCGGGCCGATGCCCAGCACGTAGAAGCCTACGTCAATCGCGGGGCCGCCTATTCGGACCTGAAGCGCTACCGTCAGGCGGTGGTTGACTTTATGAAGGCGTTGGAACTCAACCCCGATAACGATTTTGCCTATAACAACCTGGGTAATGCGCTGTTGGCTTTGGGCAATAGCCAGGAGGCGATCGCCGCCTACACGCAAGCCATTACGGTCGAACCCACGAACGCAACCGCTTACTTCAACCGGGCTAATGTGTACTTTATGGCAGGCAATATGGCCCAAGCGATCGCAGATTTTGACCGGGCGATCGACCAAAACCCTCTCTACGTGCAAGCCTATAACAATCGGGGGTTAGCCAGGGAAAACCAAGGGGATCTGCGGGGTGCCCGCAGCGATTGGGAGCGATCGCTGCAACTAGACCCGGATAATCCCTATGCCTACACCAACCGTGGCCTGATGCATCGGCGTAATGGTGATACGGCCAGTGCGATCGCCGATCTTCAGCAAGCCGCCGCGTTATTCCGCCAACAGCAAGATGGCAGCCGCTATCAACAAACCCTCGATCTCTTGAGCGGGTTGCAAGCACCGTAGGGGATGCCCTTGTTGGTAGTAATGACTTTAGTCGTTTACTTGCGGCATTCTGGACACCGATACCCAGATGCAGCATGATGCCCTTGTTGGTAGTAATGACTTTAGTCATTTACCCCACGGGTGTACAATTTAGGCGGGCAGGCGAGACGCCAATGATGCGCTGTCTGAGGCAGGCGAGACGCCTACCCCACGGGTCTAAATCCTCACCTTTCTAATGGGATATTGTCCCTTTGACTAGCTCTGCGCCTACGCCGAAAACCCTTTGGCCCCAAGTGTGGGGGTTGGCGGCTGTTAATGGCACGATCACGCTAACCTGGGTGATCTATAACCTTTATCTGCTGCAACTCCTCACTCAGTTTGGCTTCCCCTCCCCGATCGCGACAGTCATCCTAGTTGTGGAAAATTTGCTGTCGGCGGTCATGGAGCCAGTGATGGGGGGCTGCTCCGATCGCGCCCAGTATTGGGTAGGCAGTCATTTCCCGTTTATTGCGATCGGGATTGTCCTGGCCTCAGCGTGCTTTATTGGCATTCCGGTTTTCGTGGTGTTTGGCGATCCGGCCATGCGTTGGGTATTGCCCGTGCTATTGATTGCCTGGGCCTTAGCGATGTCGGTGTTTCGCAGTCCGGCCCTAGCCCTGTTGGGACGCTATGCCACGCAGGTGCAACTCCCCCAGGCCGCGAGTGTTTTGACCCTGGTGGGGGGTGTTTTTTCGGCGATGGGACCGCTCGCCAATCAGTTTATCCTGGGCCTGGGGCCGGTGGTGGCCTTTTCCGTGGGATCGCTCTCGATGCTGTTGGCGGCAACAGTTTTGCGGCTGACTGGCCCAGATCAACAGGTTGCCTCCCCCGTCCCTGTCGAGCGGGTAACTCTCCCCGTCCAAACCAGTCGCATTGGGGGACCGCTCCCGGTCTGGATGGGGGCACTGGGGCTACGGTTGGGCTTGGTATTTATCAGTGGTGCGGGCATGGGTATGGGGTTTCGTTTGTTGCTAACCGGGTTTCCCCAAGTGCTTAAAGCCCAGGTTGGGTTGACTAATGTGAGTTTGATCCTTGGTTGTTTGTTTATGACCCTATCGGTGTTGGCTGTTCCCGCTGGGCAGGTGGCGACGCGTCTGGGGAATCGGACGGCGATGGTGGCGGGCGGGGTTGGCATGGCTGTGCTGACGGGACTGACCCTGATGGTTCACCATTTGTCAACGGCGGTTATCCTGACGATCGCCCTGGGGGCAGCCTTCAGTCTGGTCTCCAATGGGGTACTGCCCTTCGCCTTAGCAATGGTACCGACGAATCACGCTGGGTTAGGGACTGGGCTATATTTTGGCGGTGGTGCGTTGGCCGCGAGTCTGCTGGGTATCTTCTTTAATCCTGGAACTGCTTGGCCCCCGATCGGGGTGATCGGGATTAGTGTTGGGGCGTTCCTGACTAGCAGCCTCGTGATTGCCGTTAGTTATCAACTGGCCGATCCGGTACGGGAAGCGCCTTCAACGCCGTAAATCTATCTAATCAATCTAATCAATCTAATCAATCTGTCTATGCTCACTGTTGATCAGGCGGACGCCACCATTCTTGACCTCGTTCAACCCTTCGCTGAGGACGATCGCGAGACGGTGCCCCTATTGGCGGCGGCGGGACGGATTCTTGCGACCCCTGTGATCAGCCCATTGGATTTTCCCCACTGGGATAACTCGGCAATGGATGGCTATGCGGTGCGTTATACCGATGTGCAAACTGCTAGCCCCGAGCGCCCGGTGCCATTAGTGGTCGTCACCGAGATTCCGGCTGGGTCCCAGCCCCAAGTCGCCGTGCAGCCGGGGCAGGCGGCTCGGATTTTTACGGGTTCGATGCTGCCGTCCGGGGCGGATACGATCGTTATCCAAGAACACACCCAACGCCAAGGCAACACGGTCACGATTCACCAGGCCCCTCAACCCCAGGCGTTTGTCCGTCACCAGGGCAGCTTTCAGCGGGCCGGGGAGTGCTTGCTCCCGGCGGGGATTCGGCTCCAGGCGGCCACCATCGCCCTGCTGGCGGCGGCCCAGTGTGGGCCAGTGGCGGTCTATCGTCGTCCACGGGTGGTCATTCTGTCCACTGGGGATGAATTAGTGACCCCCGACCAACCTTTGCTGCCGGGGCAACTGGTGGACTCTAATCAATACGCCCTGGCGACCCTGGTGCAGCAAATGGGGGCTGATCCCATTCTGGGGGGCATTGTGCCGGATCAACCCGCTGCCCTGCGGCGGGCGATCGCGGCGGCCATGCCCCAGGCCGATCTGGTGCTGTCTTCAGGCGGGGTTTCCGTGGGGGACTATGATTATGTGGCCCAGGTGTTGACTGAATTGGGGGGAACGATCGCGGTGAAGGCGGTGGCGGTGAGGCCGGGAAAACCGCTGACTGTGGCTAGCTTCCCGCGAGAGACCCGTCCCCTGCTCTATGTGGGCTTACCGGGCAATCCTGTATCGGCCCTAGTCACGTGCTGGCGATTTGTACAACCAGCTCTGCATAAGCTAGCGGGGCTGGCGGCAGGTTGGGGACCCGTTTGGCTGTGGGCCACGAGTCAGGCGGATTTGCAAGCCGATCGTCAGCGGGAAACCTATCTTTGGGGCCAGTTAATTCCCACGGCGAGGGGGCATGATTTTCAGCTTGTCCCTGGGGGGCATAGCTCTGGCAATCTAGTAAATTTGGCCCTAGCCAATGCCCTGGCCATTGTTCCCAGTGGTACCACGATCGCGGCAGGGGGTCCCGTGCGGGTGATGCCTTTGTCGAATGCGTAGCCTCTCCGCAGGAGAATCGACTGAAGTTAGTATGGCATTGCAGTGAAAAGTGCCGGGAAGGGTGATCCAATGCAACAACCCAGCAACGAAATGCGAGAAGACCTCGGCCAGTTGGCCACCATGACTGCCGATTGGGTGCGGGCCTCGCAGCAGCAGACGCGTAACTTAGAGATTCAAACCCAACAGATTGGTGTGATGTCAGAGGCCATCACTGCGTTGCGCCTGTCAAGCGAAGCCCAAGGTCAACGGATGGAGCAGGGCTTTGAACGGATGGAGCAGGGGTTTGTTGAAATGCGCCACGGCTTTGAACGGATGGATCATCGGTTTGAGGAGCTGCTAGAGATTACGCGGCGGCAAGGGCAACAAATGTTGGCGGTCGTCCAGCAATTAGCGCAAGTTGTCGATCGCCTCGTGCCAGAACGCGATCACTCAAGCGATTCTAAGTTGACTTAAACGCGAATCATAAAAGCGCTTTCCGCCGCCTCTAACCCTTCCAGAGCCGGCAGAATAGCCATCAATTCGCCGTTAGCGAAGACACCAATACCCGCTGGTAAATTACACTCGTTATCCGGAGCAAGCACCTAGAATTGATAGGCTAGGGGACCGTGGACTTGGCGGCGATCGCGATAGGATCAAAATCAGTGATTAGGGCATAGTCGGCCAAGCCAGTGCTGGCGTCGTCGGCCCGGAAGCGATCGCCGAGGACAAAGACATCGGCTCCAACCCCACCCGTGAGGGTATCAATTTCGTTTTGACCAGTTGGGACCGGCCTGGACACCGCTGAGGGTATCGTCGCCGCGATGTTGCGGTGGGAGCATTAAGCCAATGTCATTAAGCTCTATGAATTAATCAGCACGAACGGATAGAACGGGGAATGCTAGGAATAGAGTGTAAAAGGAGAACCCTGCGAATGCTGGGAGGTGCCCATGCCTGTTAGCTCCCCTGAAGTCCCGGTAGTCCTGGCGGTGGATGATAGTCCAGTCATTCATGCAATGGTAAGGCGGGCACTAGAGCCTAATTACCGCGTCATTTCGGTTGATAACGGTGTCGAAGCCCTGTCCCGGATCTATCACGAATCGGTGGATCTGGTTTTGCTGGATGTGTCCATGCCCGGTGTAGATGGTCTGGAGGTATGCCGCACGATTCGTACCCTAGAACAGTTCCATGCCCTGCCGATCATTATGCTCACCTCCCGCGATCGCCCCTTTGACAAAATTCAGGGACGGGTAGCAGGGGCCACGGAGTACCTAACCAAACCATTTGAGGCAGAGCATCTCCGCGAGGTAGTGGCCAAGTTAATTAAGCTTCCCTCTGAAACAGCGTCCTAGGTGACTTACCAGATCGGTACCGCCTTGAGGTGTGTGTTACCAAGCACTTCAAGGTAGATTGGGCATACAGTTTTGGGGCCTTTCCCAGCTAAATCCCCCCTGTGATCGCGTTCCGGGAGTGAGCATAGAATCCCGATGACTACGGACTAGGGGCGATGGAGAAACAACGCGCCCTCATTGCATCCGGAACCTTTTTTTATTTGCAACTTCTAAGGAGGGAAATGGCAGCCCCTTGGGCTTTGCCACGGGGGGGATTCCCCTTAGATCGGCAGCGTTTTGGCCCCTGACAATGGCGTTGCCCGATCGCCCGATTCTCACAACAATGTCATCGCTCCTGAGGACTCTTGTATGTGCCAGAGTACCCGTTTTCGCCTGCCCAAATTGCTGTGGCTGCCGTTGGTCATGACCAGTGCGGGATTCGCTGGGTTACTGCCTTCCCCACCGTCCGCCCGGGGACAAGTACCGATTGCTTCCCAAGCTGCGCCAGCGGTCACCGTACAAACCGTAGAAGCGGCAACGCCGCCCAGCCGTTCCCCGACCCCCGTGACGCGGGCCGGCGTGGTCGTGGACGCTGTGCGATCGCAGCCCCAGCTTCCCC
>NZ_JBRCAD010000123.1:0-27656 GCF_053493415.1 Trichothermofontia sp.
GGCCAGGACAATTTTCCAAGTCAATCAACAGTACTCTACCCACATCATCATTTTTATTGATACTTTGATTGTCCTCAAGCATCGTTCTTCATAAATATAAGCTTGCGAAACAAGCTAACAAAAATGAACACCTAAATGCAACTACTATACTGATGCGCTTGCAGCAAAGCCAATCAGCCTAACGAACAAGCTCACCGGCGATATGCAGTCTTGAACTCTGATAGACAAGTGTTGTTTCGTCCGGTGCAGCGTCTTGTTAGCCAGGGTGTATGGGCATTGAGTTGCTTCTTGGAATCGTCACGATAGCTTCAACCGCGATCGCGGTTTGGTCAAAGCTGGATAGTCGGCTCGACTCTCTAAGTGAACGTCTTACCGATATTGAGTGCTTCTTGAAGAAAGAAGGCTTTCAGATTCGCAGACGTGACAGCAGCGATCGCAATTTCTGAAGCATTACCCCCTGTGGTCTCCAGTTGCCGGAGAGCCGACGGCTCTAGGTCGCTAACGCTCCCAGGCTTTCGCTCCAGGCTTTCGCTAGCTAATGCTGACGAGCCTTCCGCTCCAGCCAACCCGGCAACAATGGAGACCTGAAAAGGTTGCGGCGGCCCCGGCGCTCCTACGTCGCTTGCCCCGTGCCGCACTTGTTTTTCTTGGCGCTTCAGCCCTTGCTTTTAATCTGAATACCGGGGCAGGTTGAGCAAGGGCTTCAGCGCTCAGATTTGCCAAGTTTAGAGTGCAATTTCTCAAACACCTTTTCCCTTGGTTTCTCTCTCTCTCATCTGTAAAACAACCGACTAGGCACCTGGAGGTATTCATGGCTTGGATTGAGTTGAAAGAAATAAAACCCGGCAACCGTTACTGGTATCTCCGGGTTCCATCCCGCGGTAAAGTTCGCTCTATCTACTTGGGTAAGAATCCATCTCGTGAGCGAATTGAACAGGCAATCAATCGCTTGAACAGGCTAGATTCTCCGCCAGTGCCTTCGCAAGCTCAGTAATGAGTTTCAGGTTTTTTGCAGATAGTTTCCCGTCAATCGTAATTTGAATCTGGTGGCGACCAGGTTCAATTTCTAGCTGTTTCATCGAGGGCATAAATCATGAACTACACCGTTATAGTACATCCGTCCGGATTTGTGACTGGCTCTCTATTGGGCTTGTCTAGGCACCCTAACTCGGAAAAATGCGAACGCGCCCCCCGTGGAAGTAAGGGACTAACCAGCAAAGGTAAGCTAACGATTCTCGATGCTTGTGCGATTCTGTCGAAGTACTACCCGAACTGTCTATCCTTTCTCACCTGGACGTTTCCCCCTGAGTACTGCGACCAGGTGAAGGCAAACTGGAGTCGTCTAGTCCGTCTCCTTCTCAAGAAGTTGCAATACTGGCTGAAGAAACTTCGGCTACCTCAACACTACGTGGGTGTAACCGAGCTTCAGAAAAACGGCAACCCTCACTTACACCTGGTCTTTGTCGGTCGGCGTAACCGTTACCAGAGTTGGTTAGTGCAGCCCATCGTGTTAGACAAACTTCTGTTTGAAGCTGTGCAAGAAATTTGCCCTGAGTGCATTCGTTCTCGTTTTTCTGCTGCTGGTCGGGTAGAGCCAGTTCGAGGTGAAGCCGGTGGTTATCTGGCTAAGTATCTCTCCAAACCCAAACAAGCAGAATCGGCTGAAACCGATTCTGCCGGGTGGTTCCCTCCCAGTTGGTGGTTTTGTAGTCAGGATTTGCGGGGTGCGGTGGCGCGATCGCTCGTTAAACTTCGCCTCAAGGTTTCTTGTTGGGCAACCCTTCACGACTTGTTTGTCGGTGCTAAAGGATGGTTCAGCCTGATAGTTAGGGAGGAACTTACGGTTGGTTGGATTGCATTTGTCCTCCCTAACAGAGTAGAATGGATAACGTTCCCAATCACCCGCCGCAGATAACTTTGAAGACTCACAGACAAGCTCTTGGCGGTCAGGTGCATTGGGGTTGTTATGCCGTGTTTCCTAACGATACGATTGCTACTACTATAGCTATTGTTTGAACAATCAGATCTATGGAATGAAAAGCCTCATCGTACCCCTGTAATCATCAATATCAAATACGATTTCAATCAGCCGATCAACACAACGATTACGGTAGTCAGGCTCAGTTAGAACTCGATCAGCATCTCCAATCGTGACAACAGGCAGTGAAGTGGATGTATTTTCTTCACGCATCACTTGCTCCAGCGAATTCTTACCTTTCATGCTTCTATTCGCTGTGAGCAGAACCATTTGGTTTGCCTGTGCAAATCGCCAAACTACTCTGTCATCACTAGCAACAGCTAATTCAACTTCTGCAAACGTAACAAAATGAATTGATAGTATTTCTAGCCAGCCTAGACTAGCGATATTGCCTGACAAAAGTAGAGCATGTCCCTCAAGGTTATGATCGACCAGGAAAATCATCTATGGGACTCAAGTTGGGCTTGATGTTTTACTTTCTGTGCTTGCAACTTTTCCCAAGCAGCCTCCATACCAGGTTTAGGTGGCTTTACCGCAAGTCGGGCAATAAGATCACGATTTCGCTCTTCATAATACTGGCGGAGTTCTTCAGACTCCTTCAGTACAATTTGATACTCAGCTTCAACTTCAGCACGATTTGTCTTGATGTATGCAAGAGCAGCGTTAATCTGATCCTCTGTCAGATTGAAAAGAGCACGAATGAACTTAGGAGGGTATTGGGCAGTCACATAATCCATCACATCGTAGAGAGTGATGCGTGTACCTGATATTGTCAAGCCACGGTCGGTACGAATAATTGCAACATGATCGTCTGGTTCTAAAGCCATAGCTCTACCCTCTTGGAACCTATCCCTATATTACTCCAAGTGGAAAGGGTGTGGACATTGCCCACCCCAACTCAAACTGAGTTTTCAGCCTGAACCAGCGTCAGATCCAGATGGGCTAGGCTCCGGGGGGAAGTCGGTGAGTCAGACGCGAGAAGTATCGCGCAGCAATAGCAATAGCAGCTACCACACCTCACACATCACCACCATTGGCACGTAAATTCTCTTCAGTTAAACCTATTTTGCCTGCAAGTTGATTGGCTGCTTGTAAGTCGTATTTTAGTACTGCATTATTGAGGGATAGGGAGTCTTGCGGTTGCTGCTCTGCGATTTTGATGATAGCTGCAAGGTCTTTCTTCATCAACTCAATATGAGTAGCATTGAAGTTTTCAGGCAGTTCAATCCGTGTTAATCGCTCTTTGTATACTCTAAAATCTCCCTGTTGAGAAGCAAATCCTGTCAAACCGATGATTATCTGCATACCTTGTGGGTTTGACCCTGTGGCTGTTTCATTATTAGCCATTGCAGTTCCTCCTTAAAAATCATAGTTACAGTGCTGCACAGGTAACTCTTCGCTATACCCCAACCAATATCGCTGCGGCATAACGCTCCCAATCACCGGACACAGACACCCTTTGCAACTCGCCGATTGCTTAACATTGTTCCGGTGCATTGGGCTTGTTATGTGTGCTTCAGGTGCGTTCCCAACGAAATTTTCGGTCTGACTCTTGGATTGGGACATCGTTAATGCTGGCTAACCGACGCATCATCAGACCATTTTCGGCAAACTCCCAGTTCTCGTTGCCATAGGAACGATACCAGAAACCTGAATCATCATGCCATTCGTACTCAAACCGCACCGCAATCCGATTGTCCATAAAGCACCAGAGTTCTTTCTTTAAGCGGTAGTCTAGTTCTTTTTTCCACTTGCGTTGAAGAAATTCTTTGATAGCGGCTCGCCCACTGAAAAATTCAGACCGATTGCGCCATTCCGAATCTTCGGTATAGGCCAGTGCTACTTGTTCTGGGTTACGGGTGTTCCAGGCATCTTCAGCCGCTTGCACTTTCGCTTGAGCAGTTTCCAGGGTAAACGGGGGTAAGGGGGGTTTAGTTTCCATAGAAGTTCCAGAGGTGAAATGTCAATGAATGATTAGGTTAATGCGACAGGGAGGATGCTGCCTGAGAGCGTTCAGGGGCGATCGCCGAAGGTAAATGCCCAGTTTTGACGTAAATCATACAACCTTGACGGCTAAAGGGCGTGTGACGACTACCATGAGGACTGCGTAACCAAGTACCCTGCGGATAGGTACCCCATTCATCCTCAAAAACACCCTCCAGAACAAAAATTTCCTCCCCGCCCCAATGAGTATGATGCGAGAATTGAGTACCCGGTGCCCATTTCACCAGTGCCACTTGCTCTGACCCAAAGCTGTGGAGTGGCATGACTTCTAGCCCCTTGACCAAACCTGGAATCCAGGGCGCTTGCGTTGTCGAAATCGCCAGCCGTTGTTGGTCATGCGGGTGCATTTGCCAGAGTTTGACCAAAATGGTGCAACCGTCGTGACTGAACGGCGTATGGGTCGATCCAACGGGGTTGCGGATATAGCTGCCCGCTGGATAATCACCAGATTCGTCAGAAAAAACACCGTCGAGGACGAAAAACTCTTCACCACCACCGTGGGTATGAGCTGAGAAGTGGCTATTGGGGGCGTAGCGAACGATCGAGGTGGCGCGGGCAACTTCTTCGCCATCCCGTTCCAGCATTCGCCGTTGCACACCCGGCATGGGCGAATCGAGCCAGGGAATATCATTGGTGGCGATCACCACCCGTTGACTGTAATCCGTATGTAGTTTCATTGTGCGCTCCAAAAAATGTAGCGTTACCATGAGCCGAGTGGCTCTAAAAACGGGGAAAATTCAGGCTCTGACCAGCGGATAGGCAGACTTGCCGAGACTCGATAGCCGTGCTGAAGATGAAAGCGCAAAAGTCGTTCTGCTCCGGCATAGTGCCGAATTTCTGCCCCTTCCCAAATCACTTCCGCCGTTCCTGTGAGATACAACAGGTCACCCTGCTGAAAATCAATAAACAGCAATCCGGCATGGGGATTGAGCGCTAAATTGCCAAAGGTGTTGAAGTGGTTATTCCCAGAGAAATCAGGAATCGTCAGGGTATGGTCATCATCAATTCTGACAAACCCTGGTTTTCCTCCCCGATGGGAAACATCCACACCACTCGCCATTCCCGCTGATGTTGCCTGATAAGCAGTGGCAATAAAAAAGGTGTCTGCCGTTGCGATCATTGCCTGTTCTGCTATCCCAAAATGATCCACCGAATGGACTGGCTTTGGGTCTGAAGCATTGAACGGCTGTAATTCTGACTGGCGAGCCTGGATGTATTGGGGACAGTTGCCAAAGCTTTGCTGGACTTGTACCTCAAAGCCATCATTGCGAACGCTGGTAACAATGCCATTCATGCGGTTACGGCGGCGCGTGGGTAGTTCAATGCCGAGAAAGCCAATATCAATACCCTCTGCCAGATTTGTCCCCAGCGGATCGCCAAATAAAGGTTGGGCAGTGACTTGCAAGGTGCGATCGTCGGGAGAGGAGAGAAAGCCAGGGTTACCCACCAGGATGGAAGCCCAGGGATGCCCTGAGGCATCTACTGTCCCCACAATCACATAGGGCAATTGGGCAAAGAATTGGCGATGTTGATCGGGAAGGAACTCACGAATCACTCGCCGTCCCTGTTTGTCCATACGCTCTTGTACGCCCAAGTGTTTTTGAATCGCCAGTTCACCTTCATGAAAAGGGGATTCTGAATGAGTCCAGCCAGGAGTTACCATACGGCTTTCTATCCATGTGAGGGTTATCAGGGTGCGATCTATAGTCCGGTCATGGGGATATAACCAGGGAGATGTTTGATGCGATCGATCCAGGCGGGGACATGGGGATAGGGAGTTAGGTCAATCTTGCCATCGGGAGCAAGGGCAACGTAAGGAAAGACGGCAACATCGGCGATCGTGGGACGTTCAAACTCCAGCCATGTATGGCTACTCAGGTGCTGATCAAGCTGAGTGAGAATGTATTCAGCCTTCTGGTGCGCCCGTTCGATGTTGATGCTGGTCGCTCGGAATAAATGGTACAGCCGTGCGTTTTCTGGTCCCTGCCGCACTTCTCCTGCCGTTGTAGACAGCCAGCGAACCACTTGAGCTAGGGGCAACGGTTCCAGAGGCAACCACTGCTCGCCGCCATATTGCCGCGCCAAGTAGACAAGAATTGCCTGAGCATCAGCCAATTTTGTCTCGCCATCCACCAAGAGAGGAACCTGTCCAAAGGGATTTAATGCTAGGTATTCGGGAGCCTTGTGTTCACCTTTCATCAGGTCTACTTTGATCCATTCGTAGTCAAGGTTGAGCAGTTCCAAAAGCAACCGCACTTTGTAGCTGTTACCGGATAGTTCGTGACCATAGAGCTTAATCATTATTGTTCTCCTGCAATTCAATCGTTGTTGATAGACAAAAAATAGCGATCGCTGATTCAAGCCTCACCCTTGAACAGGTGTGAGATTAGCTTTCTCCGACTGGGCATCAGCATTGACCCAGACAGTAGCTTCGTCCGCCTCTCATTAGGATTGGATATTGCCATGTTCACCGTCGTAAAACAGGTGCAATTTGCCCACTGTGACTCTGTAGGTCTCAGAATCAACCGGAAAAGGCCTTACGATCGCACCTCAGTGAAACCAAGCAATTCATCCAATTTTCCTGCCCGCTCTAATCGATACAAATCATCGCTGCCACCAACATGGCGATCGTCAATAAAGATCTGGGGCACAGTGCGTTGACCGTTCGTTCCCCGTGCTACCATCGCATCCCTGGCAACTTCATCATCATCAATGGTGTATTCGGTGTAGGTTACTCCTTTTTGATCCAGCAGCCTTTTAGCCCGATGACAAAAGGGACAAGTACTCCAGGTGTAAATCTCAACGTGCGCCATAGATACCTCCAATCCATAAATAGAACTAGCAAAATTTGTTAGACAGCCCTTGGTAGGGGCGATCGCCGTGTCCCCTCAATCCGACGAATATCTCGCCAGATTTGGGTGGCCGCTAATGCGCCATCGGCAGCAGCAATCACCACTTGATTCATGCCAACTTTCAAGTCGCCTACAGCAAAAATGCGGGGATGGGAGGTGCGGTTCATGCTGTCAGTGACCAAGTTGCCGCCCTTGTATTCCAGGTCGATGCCTTGGAGATAATCTGCATGGTACTTAGAACCCATGGAAACCAGCCCCGTATCGAGTTCCACTACAGAGCCATCGGCCAGTTCTACCCCGGTCATCTGATGGTTCTCGCCCAGGAACTTTTTGATGGGTCGTTCAACCAAACGGTAGCCATTTTGAGTCAGACGATCGCGAAACTCTGCACTCACAATAAACTCACCATTGGTGAATAGCGTGATATAAGGTGTGAACCAGCCTAGGGGAAACGCCACCTCCAAACTGGATTCGCTGCTGCCAAAGACCCCTGCCCGTTTATCCCGCATTTCATACCCATCACAAATCAAACAAACATGCAGATTATGTCCCGCATAATCAAACACATTTTGCATATCGTCCAGTTTGGGTAAGTGGTCAATAATGCCACTGGCGGCAATTAGATAACGACTGCGAAATACGGTATACGTGGGGTTTGTGCGACCAATTCGTACCTTTACTGCGAACGTTTCACCTTCATCAACGACTTCTTCTACATAGCCATTCAAATAATCACCATCCAGTGACAAATAATGATTTTTCCCCTGCTTCAGCACCTCTTTCCCAGGCGTATCCGGCGGTAAGCCCAGATAGTTGTGTAATTCCTGCATCCAGAACGATCGAGCCTTGCCCTTATCGATGATGAGTGTAGATAGCAAATAGCGTTGCAGATAAATACCCGCCGACAACCCAGCCGCTCCACCCCCGACCACCAGCACATCATAAATGTGCTCAGAGCGTTGTGAAAGAGATTGTTTGGTTAGTTGCATAGCCGCCTCCAGTAGTATAGATTTTGGTCTTAATCCATCGTGTCAACCTCTTAAGTGGTTGGATGGCTAGCAATCAGGTGTGCTACACGATCGTGCTGTCCCACTGTCCAAGGTTCACCCAGCAATTTATAGTTCATGCGCGGAACATAGCCATAGCGTTGCCCTAATTCGCCGCTCAACAAAGTCATGCGCTCGATCGTGCGGGCATTAGCCAGCCAACCCGCATCAACGTATCGAACGTTGTCCGGTGCGGGCAAACATTTGCGCTAAACGCACTCCCATTCTGCCCGTTCCCAAAATTCCGATCGTGGTATTCATTCTTTTTACTTCCTACTAGATGGATGTTTAATGAATAAAAAAATTTACCCTTTGATGAGGTGCAAAAGTTGCTCGATATCCTGGTGAAACTGGGCGGCTCCACCCTGAACTCGCGCCACTAGCATTCCCCCTTCTAACGCGCCAAAAATCAACGATGCCATCGCCTGCACATCACCCGGAAAGGCAAAACTCCCGTCCTGCCGTCCCGCCTCCAGCAGCGTCACTAAACGTTCGCGATTGGCTTGATAAAATTGACGAACCCTTTCCGCTGAAGGATCGTTTAACGTTTGCAACTCTGCCCCAAACATGGCACAAAGACAGGCTTTATCCTGGTTGCCACTGCTGAGTGTCGCCTCAAACAAACCACAATAACGACGCAGTTTCACCTCCGAGGAGTCACTAGACATCAAGATGCCGTCAACGATCCGCAGAAAGCGATCGCTATAGCGATCCAGTAGTGCCACCAGCAGATCTTCCTTTTTGGGAAAATGCGTGTGAATACTAGCCTTACGAATCCCAACTCTGGCGCTGATGTCTTGGTAACTCATGCCGTTCACGCCAAGGCGTTGAATCAGATCTTGAGCGACATCAAGGATAAGGGTTTTGGTGTCTGTCTGTTCCATAAATACATCCTACCAATAGGTAGGATGCTTGTCAACCCCAGTCTAGGAATTTTAGGGATTCTGAGCAGTTCGATAATTTGACTCAAGCAAGCAGATCCCTCAAAGAGCCACATAACGGTGAAGTTAGCTGGATTGAGCGGAACACAGACATTTGCTGCCTTAGAAGCATAAAATAGTAGGAGTAGCAAGGAATTTAGCCATGAGCGTTATTGTCCCTGACGAAATTTTAACTGCAACTCGCATGTCTGAGGCTGAAATGCTTCAGGAAATTGCTATTATGCTGTTTCAACAGGAAAAGCTTACCCTTGCTCAGGCTAGTCGTTTTGCAGGAATGCACCGTGTAGCCTTTCAGCACCTACTCGCTAGCCGTCGTATCCCAGTACATTATGGAGTAGAAGATTTTGAGCAGGACATTCAAAACCTGCGGGAGATGGGTAGATTGTGATTATCGTCAGTGACACATCACCCATCAACAACCTTGCTGCAATCAATCACCTCCACCTTCTTCATCAACTATATGGAACGGTTTTTATTCCCGAAGCTGTTTATCGAGAATTAACCGACCCCAATTTTCTTGTTGCAGGTGCGACTGAAGTGCAAACCTTTGACTGGATTGAAACTCGTACTATTAGCGATCGTACCCTTGTCGAAGCACTGAGTAATGAACTTGATATTGGAGAAGCAGAAGCGATCGCTCTGGCAGTCGAGATGCAAGCTGATCAAGTTTTGATTGATGAACGCCGAGGTCGGTTAGTTGCTAGCAGGCTGAACCTTCGCTACACAGGTATCTTGGGAATCTTAGTCGAAGCGAAAAATAAAGGCTTGATAGCTGAGGTGAAACCGCTATTAGATGCGTTGATCAATGAAGCTGGATTTTGGGTAGCAGAACCTTTGTATAACAGCGTTTTACAACTTGTTAACGAGATTGACTTAGCTTGATCTTTGGAAAACAGGTAAGCTTTGTGGGTGTCCCACAGACGAGATAGAGCCAGCTAACTATCAATTAGACCGCGATTGGCAGTCTAACTCCTGGACGCTTGACAGAAAGCTAAAACCTTACCATAGCTCTTCTCGCTAGTATATGGCTATAACCCTCAAGGTGTCAAACACGGCTAATCGCTTGATATACAAATGTTTACGACGGCGGCATAAGCCTTGCTGGATAAGACTTTTAGCTTCTGGGCAAGCAGGGATTAGAAGGAATTTGGCGGATATGCACTCCCCCTTAAAAAGGCTGAAAGTCAGTCACAGAAAAGCTTTGAGTGCTAAACTTAAGGGGGTGTTATACGGCCAGTTAGTGAGATGGAACCGTTACCTCCAGAACCCCCAAAACGCAAGCTCCTTGACCAAGTCCGAGATGCGGTAAGGCTCAAACACTACAGTTACCGTACTGAGCAGAGCTATGTGGCCTGGATTCGTCGTTATATCCTTTTCCATAACAAACGCCACCCAAAGGACATGGGCGCAGCGGAGGTCGAAGCCTTCCTGACCCATCTTGCGGTTGCCGAAAACGTTGCCGCCTCCACCCAAAACCAAGCCCTGAGTGCCCTGCTTTTCCTCTACCGTTACGTTCTCCAACAACCCCTACCAGGGGACATGGATGCGATTCGCGCCAAACGCCCCAAACACCTGCCCACTGTTCTTACGGTTGCTGAGGTAAAGGCACTCCTTGGGGCCATGACGGGCACGCCTCAATTAGTCGCTGAATTGCTCTATGGAGCAGGACTACGCCTCAATGAAGGGCTGCGCCTACGGGTGAAAGACATTGACTTTGGTCAGCAGCAAATCATTGTGAGGGATACCAAGGGCAACCAGGATCGGTTAACCATGCTCCCCCAACGAGTCATTGACCGGCTTCAGGCCCATTTAGTCATGGTTAAACACCAATACCAGCAGGATCTTCACCAAGGCTACGGTCAGGTGTATCTCCCCTATGCCTTAGAGCGAAAGTATCCCAACGCCGATCGCGATTGGATTTGGCAATATATTTTCCCCGCGAATACTCGCTCTCAAGATCCGCGCAGTGGCATTATTCGTCGTCATCACCTGGATGAAAGTGTGATTCAAAAGGCAGTCAAAGCCGCGATCAGGCAGGTAGGAATTAACAAAAAAGCCAGTTGTCATACCCTGCGCCACAGCTTCGCAACTCACTTGCTGCAAAATGGCTATGACATTCGCACAGTACAGGAATTACTCGGTCATAAAGATGTGAAAACAACAATGATCTACACACACGTTCTGAATCGGGGTGGTTATGGGGTAAGGAGTCCATTGGATGAGTAAGGGAAATTCAAAAATCAGCACGATCATCATGCTGCATCTAAAACCTAGAGACAGGAAAGCTTAGAATAATCTTGCCCTTGCCGCAGATCATCGCTGCTCTACCCCTGAAGGATCTGTGCCGCAGTGAGACCCAAATCGCCAAACTCTGGCGAGACGATCGGCATTTCACCTTGTAATACGCTAACTTCCTGATACCCCATTTCTGCTAATTGGAAGATAGTAATGGTTGCTAATTCAGGATCGATAATCCAATATTCAGGAATGGATAATGCCGCATACTGGCGATGCTTATGTTCATAATCCCCTTCTCGGTTAGCACGTCCTGGACTCACAACTTCAACCACTAAGCGAGGCGGCGGCATCTCCCGTGTAATCGTCAGCCGTTTTTGGGTAAGCGCCAAATGCTCCTCCCGCAAAATCACCAGATCAGGATAGCGGTTAGCTGCATCTTTGGGGCCTAAAACAGGCACTTAAATCTCACAACTATGTACCTGAATCAGGCGGGGGTTAACGATCTGAGCCGATGCTAGCAGTAGGAACAGATGAGATGCAATCCAATTATTCCATTCCGACTCTGGTGGCAAAGCAACTAACTCTCCGTCGATTAACTCGTAACGTTGATCCGTATCATCCTGATAATTAAGGTATTCCTGGAAAGTTAGTTTTTTTGATTGTTTCATAGTTGCTGGGTTATCTTTCCTTCACCAACGGCAGATGGCGCAGACGAACTCGACTCGGTTCAACTGTCATAATAGCCCCTTGTTTTAGATCCTCGGCAAACTCCCCAACAACTTTTAAAAGCAGGTTAGCTAATACTTGGGCACGCAATCTTTCAATGCGGATGCGAATGACAGAAGGGGTAGCCGCTGCGCTCAGAGCTAGTAAAGTATGGAAGTCAGCATCAAGAGTCACCACTATGTGTTCATCATTTCTCGCTCTCTGAAGAATGTTGGTATCATCTGCTGCTGACAGACCAATATCGGCAACATGAATTGTATCGATACCCGCCTCACTGAGCAAAGTCGCCGCAGAACGTGGCAAGCCTTGATCAAGCAGCAGTTTCATCACTTTGAGGCCGTTCGATAATGCGATCGTCTAAGTAGGAAGAAGCAAAAATAAGGGCCTGCTGGATATCCTCATCTTCTAGCTCTGGGAACTCTTGCAATAGTTCCTGACGATCGGGGTAAGTAGCTAGCAACTCAAGCACCCGACGCACGGTAAGGCGCAAGTCGCGAATGCAGGGTTGTCCATTCATCCGATTGGGATTGCTGGTAATACGGTCTAATTTCATGACGGTTACTCACGCTCAGTAACGACTGATTATCCTAATGTAGACGATCGCGCTAACTATTGAGAGTAAATCTGGATAGAGCAGATATTCAGACTATTGGGCTTGGCCTAATTTCTGCTGAATCAGTCGCTCAACTACTTCCAGGTCAGCATTAGAGTTAGGAAGATCAAAGGTCTCTGACGAAGCTTCAGCAGTACATCGATCTACAAATGCATAAAAAGCTGCTTTATTATCAGGATGAGCAATGACATAAGCTCTGAGGTCTGCCTTAGTCATCGCCTTAAAATTAATTTCCATTATAAAAATCTCCAGAAGCCATTACGGTATATTTCGATTTCGAGATTATCGCCAGCCAGGATAAATACATTACCAGTGCGTTCATCAAGGCGAACTATAAAAATTGGGGTAAAAGAATTCGTCAATGCTTGGCAAAGAATGATACACCTAATGCCTTGTTCAGCCGTTGGCAAAATTGACACCTAAAATTTCCTAACGATAGAACGTGATTACAGCGGTTCCTGCTCCAGTGAGGTACAGCCATATCTTACACAGTAAGGGTTCTAGCCGCGATCTTGCCCCTCAGTCTACTCGAAACCGCTGTATCACTGGCCTAGAACCGTACCCTCTTGATTCTCCATATAACGGCGCAGAACCGCATTGATGAGATCTTTATGCTCCTCACCTTGAGATTGAAACCACTGCAACCCATCAGGTTCAATTTTAACTAACTGCTGTGCTTGAGTTGCTGGAATTCGTAGCGTTGCCTGCTCAAAAAACGCCTCTGTCAATGGCGGAATGTCAGAGTAATCAATTCCTTCATCATCCATTGCTGCTAGTGCAGCCCAGTTAGTACGAGAGGTACTGCTCAAGTCTTTGCCGCTCATGTCGATTTGCCCTTCGTGCTGAAATGATCCGAATTACATTATGCTGTCGTTCCGTCCAAACTACGATCGCCACGCCACTACCGAGAAAACCGATACCCAGCCAACGGTCTTCGCCATAATCGAAGCGATTGTCTAGCTCAATTAGCATTGGGCCTTCAAACATGTCAGGAACATCAGCAAAGTCAATTTCATGTTTACGAATATTATCTAAGTTCTTGGCCTCGTCCCACTCGAACTGTATGAAAAGCTGAATCGCTAACTGAGCTAAACCCATTATCTCCCATATACCCAGTTTGCACCAATACGGTTTTTTTTGGGGAGTGTCCCGATCGCTGCCTTTCCTTTTTCTGAGTATTACTACTCATTTCAAAAGCAAAAAGGGGCAGTCTGATACCCGTTATCTGGATGCAAACCTACCCCTAAATCAATGCAATAACGATGCTAGCGCTAACGGATTACCGGAATCGCAGGCGCAGACATGGGTGTAAACGCAGAGGCGATCGCCCCCACATCATCACTCTTCTTCTCCGCAATCAACGCGGGCACCGCATCCCGTAACCGGGCCGTCAACTGCAACGTCGTTGAGTCATACATCTGTGTTAGCAACTTCGGATAGAGGCCAATCCCGATAATCGGCACCAGCAGCGACGCAATGATAAACACCTCGCGGGGTTCGGCATCGATCAGGACCTCGTGGGACACCAACTCCGGGTTCTCCTGACCGTAGAAAATCTCCCGCAGCATCGACAGCAGATAGACCGGCGTCAGAATCACCCCCACCGCTGCCAACAGCACCACAATCACCCGGAAGGTCAAACTGTAGGCATCACTGGTGGCAAAGCCGACAAATACCATCAACTCCGCCACAAAGCCACTCATCCCCGGCAGCGCCAACGATGCCAGCGAACAGGCCGTAAACATGGCAAAGATCTTCGGCATCTTTTGGCCGACGCCGCCCATCTCATCCAGCATCAGCGTATGGGTGCGATCGTAGGTGGCCCCGACCAGGAAGAAGAGACTCGCCCCAATCAACCCGTGGGACACCATTTGCAGCACCGCCCCACTCAGCCCCAAATCCGTGAACGAGGCAATCCCAATCAGCACAAAGCCCATGTGGGAAATCGACGAATAGGCGATCTTGCGCTTGAGATTGCGCTGGGCAAAGGACGTGAGGGCCGCATAGATGATATTCACCACCCCCAGAATCACCAGAATCGGGGCAAACCGAACATGGGCATCGGGCAACATCCCCGCATTCATCCGAATCAGGGCATAGCCCCCCATCTTCAGCAGAATCCCCGCCAGCAACATGTGGACCGGAGCCGTCGCTTCCCCGTGGGCATCGGGGAGCCAGGTGTGCAGCGGGAAAATCGGCAACTTCACCGCGTAGGCAATCAAGAAGCCCGCATAGACCAGCAACTGGAAGCCGATCGCGTAATCCTTCGCCGCCAACGACTGCATATCAAAGGTGACAAAATCGCCGTAGAAGGCCATCGCCAGCGCCGCCACCAAAATAAACAACGACCCGCCCGCCGTATACAGGATGAACTTCGTCGCCGCATAGAGCCGTCCCTTGCCGCCCCAGATCGACAGCAGCAAGTACACCGGGATCAGTTCCAACTCCCAGGCGAGGAAGAACAGCAGCATATCCTGCACCGCGAACACGGCAATCTGGCCACCGTACATCGCCAGCATCAGGAAATAGAACAGACGCGGCTTCAGCGTCACCGGCCAAGCCGCCAAAATCGCCAGCGTCGTAATAAAGCCCGTCAGCAAAATCAGCGGCATCGACAGGCCATCCGCCCCCACCGACCAGTTCAGGTCGATCGCGGGCACCCAGCTATAGCGCTCCACCAGTTGCAACTCCGGATTACTGAGGTCGTACTGGGTGTAAAACGCCGCCACAATCAGGGCAAAGTCCACCAGCCCCACCACCAGGGCAAACCAGCGCACCGCCCTGCCGTTGTCGTTCACCGGGAACAGGGGAGTTAGCAGAGACGCCACGATCGGCAACAGGATGATCGTCGTCAGCCAGGGAAAATCAGCGGTATTCATCACTCACACGCCCGTAATCAAGTCACACCAGAGAGAATCGCCAACCCCAGCACCGCCCCAAACACAATCAGGGCATAGAACTGGGCACGACCATTCTCGAAATACTTCAACCCTTCCCCCGTAATCATGGTGATAAACCCGGTCAGGTTGACCATGCCATCCACCACACGCAAATCCACCTCCATCACCTGACGGGCCAGACGGCGACTGCCCTGGACAAACAGGCGATCGTTCAAATCATCGAGGTACCACTTATTGCGCGAGAACCAGTAGAGGGGTTGGATTTTAGCCGCGATCGCCGCCGGATCAATCTTGCCTAGGGCGTACATCAGCACCGCCAGGCTAATTCCTGCTAGGGCGATCGCCACGGAACTACCCGCCATTAGGAGAAACTCACCCAGATCAAAAGCTTCGGCTTCTTCGAGGGCCAATGCCGCCGCCCCTACCACAGGCGGATGGATAAATTCGCCAAAGTAATCGGCAAAGGGCGTCCCCACTAAACCGATCAGCACCGAGGGCACCGCCAACACCATCAACGGCAACGTCATCGTGATCGGCGACTCGTGGGGCGTATCACTGTGGCCATGCCCGTGATCATGGGCGTGACTGTGATCGTCACTATGGCCATGACTACCGTGGACTACCAATTCCTGGGGATTCATCGCACCGGGACCAAAGGCCGGCACCGTCGCCATTGCCAGCCCCATTGCTTCGGCTTCAGCCAACAATTGCTTCTGGATCGTCGTGTCCTTCCCTCGGAAGTCGCCTTCAAAGGTCATGAAGTACATGCGGAACATATAGAACGCCGTAATCCCCGCCGTCAGCCAACCCACGGCCCACAGGGAGGGATTCGCCGCAAACGTCGAGCTAAGAATTTCATCCTTAGACCAGAACCCGGCGAAGGGGGGAATCCCACAAATTGCCAGCGTCCCAATCAAAAAGGTCGTCGCCGTAATCGGCATGAACTTACGCAACCCGCCCATCAGGCGCATATCCTGGGCTAGCACCGGATCATGGCCGACCACCGCTTCCATGCCGTGGATCACCGAACCGGAGCAGAGGAACAGCATCGCCTTGAAGTAGGCGTGGGTCATCAGGTGAAATAGGCCAGCCCCGTAGGCCCCCACGCCCATCGCCATCACCATGTAGCCCAACTGGGAAATCGTGGAATAGGCCAGCCCTTTCTTAATATCGTTTTGGGTAATCGCGATCGTTGCCCCTAGGAAGGCCGTAAACCCGCCCGTGTAGGCAATCACCGTCATCGCCGCCGGGATGCCCTCAAACACCGGGAACATCCGGGCAATCAGGAAAACCCCTGCCGCCACCATCGTCGCCGCATGGATCAGGGCTGAGATTGGCGTGGGACCTTCCATCGCATCCGGAAGCCACACATGGAGCGGGAACTGAGCTGACTTCGCTACGGGACCCAGGAACACCAGGATCGCAAACAGAATGGCGAGACCCGAACTGAAGGTGCCCGACGCCACCATGCTGTGTAACCGCTCACCCATGAGGTCAAACTCAAAGGTTTGCGTCGCCCAGTAAAGGCCCAACATCCCCAGCAGCAGGCCAAAGTCACCGACCCGGTTGGTCACAAATGCTTTTTGACAGGCATCGGCAGCGGCCTTGCGATCGTACCAAAAGCCAATCAGCAGGTAGGAACACATCCCCACCAGTTCCCAGAAGACATAGACCTGCACTAAGTTGGGACTAACCACCAGCCCCAACATCGAGGAACTGAATAGGCTGAGATAGGCATAAAACCGTACATACCCAGGGTCATGGGCCATGTAGCCATCGGTATAGATCATGACCAGGAAGGCAACGGTGGTGACGATCGCCAGCATCACGGCGGTGAGGTGATCGATCGTGTAGCCCATCGTCAGGTGGAAACTGCCCGCCTCCGCCCACTCAAATACCCGTAAATAGGTGGGGTGACCTTGGATCTGACTCGCCAGCAGGGCAAAGGACAGGACCATTGCCGCCCCCAGCAGGGAGACGACAACGATCGCGTTCACCTGCCGGAGCCGATTCGTGGCCTGGTTGGCCGCAATCAAACCAACCCCGACCAGCAGCGCGCCCACCAGCGGCAACACCGGGATCAACCATGCATATTGATAAATTGCTTCCATAAGCGACACTCGCGTTAGCCCAAAGGTTCAGGAGGAGGAGTCTTCACTGCCTAGCAAACTGTGTAACTCGCCAAACCACCCCATATTGTTACACAGACTTAATAATCCACAGCGTGCTCTTAAGCAGAATTTCCTATCTTTGAGTAGAAACCCCTGGGGATGGCGGGACGCGCGTGGACACCAACTGCACTCAATCATGCCCCGATTCACCGCGTTGATATGCATCGTCAGTCACGTGCCTGTCCCCTGTGTGGATATTTCCGGACATCGTTCCGGATATCGTTAACTCTGGGGGATAACCGTGGGGGATGACCGTGGGGTAGGTGGCGGGTCGCTGCCCCCCCCATCTGGCGGGGATCGCGGTTAAAACCGCGACTACGAAACCTCATAGGTCAACTGCCCCTGTGTTTGTGCCCCCTCTGCGACATAAATCGTGAGCTGCTCTGCCGTCGCGATCGCATCTAGCGTATCTTGTACCTCTCGCATAGCCATTCGTTGCTCCCCGCTCCCCCATTCGCCAAAAACCTATAGATGCAAGGCTAGAAGCATGCCCATTTCAACGCAGATAAAGCCCAGGATCGGGCTGCCTAGCCAGTAGAACAACATTTTGCGATAATTACCCGTTTTTAGCAGGTTGGCCGTATCTAATTGGTAGGTCGAAAAGGTGGTGTAGGAACCCAGAAACCCAACCAAAATTAAGGAACTTAGGTGGGTTGACTCCCCCATGCGGGACAACCAAGCGGCAAAGAAGCCCATCAGCCCAGACCCGGATAGATTAATAATCAAGGTGCCATAGGGGAAACTACTGCCTAAGTATTGGGTAAACCAGAGGGTAAGATAGTAGCGACCCAGCGCACCCGGAATCGCACCGATCGCAATAGCTAGGGGAATCCCAATCACAATGTCCATATCCACCTAATGTCTAGTCACTGAATATTTAGTCGCTCGAAAAGTAAATTTGGTAACGTTCGTAGTGCAGGCTTTAGCCTGAAACGACTAAAGTCGTGACTACGAAAGTCGCGCAACGTTATGCTTGCTGTAAGTAAATTCGGTAACGTTCGTAGTGCAGGCTTTAGCCGGCAACGACTAAAGTCGTTACTACCAACGTCGCGCAACTTTATGCTTGTTGTACGAGTCACTTGCTCTCTCTGCCTAGGATGGACGATCGCGGGGTGCGGACTCTTTGGACCTCACCTGGGTCGGTGTTTTTTTGGGCTGCGCTGCCAAACGGGCTTCCCAATGCCTGACCATCCCCTCTGCTATTAAAATCCCGATTTGCAAGCTCAGTAACCCCAAGATCGGGCTGCCTATCCAATAGATTAAATCGGCAGTCCATTGACGCTGGTCTAACAACTTAGCGATCTCTAATTCATAACTCGAAAAGGTTGTGTAAGACCCTAAAAAGCCCGTCAGAAGTAGCAACCGCAGATCGGGATGGAGATTAATCACCTGTCCCAAGGCCAGGGTTGCCAATAGCCCCATCAAGAGACAGCCCGTAACATTCACCAGCAGGGTTCCGTAGGGAATGGCCGTCGAAGCTACAGACGTAATGGCTGACTCCACATAATATCGGCTTAAAGCCCCTGCAATGGCCCCCAGGGCGATCGCCACCACTGGACGAATCATCAACGTTCCCTCCTGAACCTTTCTCCCTGGGTTGCTTTAACGACTGGGCTGCTTGAACGGCCCCACACCATCCGAGCGAGCACCTCGCCACTGGCCACTAGCAGTACCGGTAACGGACTGATTTCTAGGACTGACCGGGAGACCGATCCCACTCATACATCATCTAAGAAGCGATGGTCCCGTTTGCCCATAATGATTTTAGCAACACCATCGGCTTGGGCGGTCTGTAAACTATCTTCCGGAACCAGTTCGGCTACCGCCACAATCTGATAGTGACTATCAGCCAACAGTTGGCGAGCGCGATCGCGTCACCGATCTATCCCCACCGGATCATCTCCCTCGACTTGACGGGCGATCGCTCATTGCGTTCGGTCCGTTTGATAATAGAGCCAGTATTACAGCCGATCTTTCTCTAATGCAGTACTGTCAAGCCTTGCAAGCAAGGGGCTTAAGCTCCTGGTCTGTACCTCACCAAGTGCGGAAGTGCCGTATTTCCTCCTGGTTGACAGACCTATCTTTTCCTATCATCCCTCAATCCCTTTTCTCACCAGGGGCGAAGGAACTTCAACTCCAAAACCGGAGGCAAAAGCCTCGCCCAATTGGGGTGAGGGGTAGGGGTGAGGGTCGTTCGAGTTTTGTCAGCCAATCAGTCTTTCTCCTGTTGCCAGTGGGGAACCTAGGCGAGGGACGCTACGGTGTATGAGAAGCCAATCGATCGGCCCAGCGCGTCGTTTCGGGTAAACGATATTTCGTTAAACATTTCTCGACAAAATTCATTGCAGTTTTCAGGCTAATCTTGTGGCCGATCGAGATATAAATCGGTTTTACATAACTGCGCGATCGCAACACAGCTCCAATAATTTCTTGACCATCATAGAGCCATTCATAGCTCCCTTTCGTTGGTGCGACATCGGCGTGGGTGCCAATAAACAGGGATTTTGCCACACCGATCGTCGGACGATCCAACAACACCCCCAAATGACACGCCAAACCAAAGCGACGTGGATGGGCCAGCCCTTGACCATCACAAAGAATCAGGTCGGGTAGAGTTTTTAACTGTTCAAAGGCTTGCAGTAGGGCCGGAACTTCCCGAAAAGATAGAAAACCAGGGATGTAGGGGAATACCGTCGGCGATCGTATCACCTGACTTTCAACCAATTCCAGGCTCGGAAATTGGAGAATAACCACGGCGGCTTTAGTAATTTTATAGTTATCCTCAAACCCCACGTCGGTACCTGCGACATAGCGAACTGGACCCAGTTGATCCTGCCGAATGACGTGCAATCGTAATTGAGTCTGAATCGCTTTCGCCTCTTCTAAAGTTTTTGCCCAAGGATGGTCAGGGGAAAGTAGGGTCATGGGTGTATCCGGGGTAATAATCCCATTAAGTTACATAGTTTATAAACCACCCGCGCGCCCACATTGGCATCCCATTCCCCATCCCCTACTTCACACACATCAAAGCCAATGATTTGGCGACCACTGCGAACAATTTCACGAAATAAACAGAAGGTTTCTTCGAGTTCCAATCCGCCTGGAACAGGTGTACCTGTGTTTGGACAGAGTTTCGGATCAAGACCATCAACATCAAAGCTGATATAAACCTGTTGGGGTAGGTGCTCAACCATTTCTTCACACAATGTCTGCCAGGGCACCCCGTGGTAGCGTTTGGACTTCAACAATGGATCAGCATACAGGACCACCCGCCCTTGGGACTGCTGAATACGCTCGATCTCCTCATGGCACAGATCACGAATGCCCACCTGCACTAATTTCGTTACTTGGGGCAGTTGCAGCACGTTATCCATAATCGACGCATGGGAAAACTGAAATCCCTCATAGGCTACCCGCAGATCCGCGTGGGCATCAATGTGTAAAATCCCAAAGCTGTCATAGTGACTGGCTAATGCCTGGAGATAGCCCAAGGGCACACTATGATCCCCGCCAATGATGCCAACCCATTTGCCTGCCGCGATCGCCGTCTGGGTTTGTGCAAATAACCCTTGATTCAAATCGCGACACGCCTGTTCAACCTCATCCCGCGCCTCTCGAAGTTCCGGGCGATCTTCCAGATCCCCCCCAGTTTCCAGATATGCCAAAATTTGTTGAACCAGTGCCCGTAAAACACCACTGCGTTGTTCAATTTCCGCTGCGATCGGCAACATAAATATTCCTCGTTGCCAACCATCAGGATAATCAAAGTCATAAATATCCAACTGACGAGAGGCGGCCAACACCCGCTGTGGTCCCCAAGCCGTCCCCGGACGATAGGAAACGGTTACCTCCCACGGCACCCCAATAATAATCACATCCGCTGTGTCGTAGTCAAAGGGCAGGCCCAGCAGATTCCCATTGTCGAGGGCGATCGTATTAGGATTGAAGGTCTGAATTAAATCCGACTTACTAGGCATAGGGTTGAGTTTCCTGCAACGAGAGAAGGTGACTTTCCTAGGGTAATCCTACGGTATGCCGATCGCACCGAGGCGAATCCAGCTTCCTGGACTCAGTAGATCACAAATTGAACATGGGATATGGGACGCGTGACATTTGACCCAACCGACAAAATCAAGCTTGACGAACCTCTACAGAAACGTGAGGGAATTGAAAAAGGCCGTCACAGTTTGGGCCGAAGCCGTCGCATTGGGTTGGCTCACCCCCAAAACTAGGAGGCGCTTGTGGTGGAGAACCAGGCGAAATTGGATCGTTTCCGTGGCATCTTTGATCGTAAATTCCTGGGCCGCATTACCCGCAACTTCCAAGGTTTGGACTGTATGGATGGCGGTACCTACCTGCTCAATAATCCGGTTTTGAACCAGGGTAAAGAGGCTAGATGCATCCTTTTGTAGCTCCGGACCTAACTCGTCCGAATAGGCCACCACAAAGCGGGTCGCGGTTGGATTCGTTGCGAGAACCGTAAATTCCAAGCTCTGGCTAGGGGTTACCACCGTTTTGCTCTCTTGGGTGACGGCTCCGGCTGGCATCCACAGGGCAATCCCCGCTTCTCGCAGGATCATCTGCTGCCACTGCAGTCTACCGGCATCGATCGTCAGCAGTGACCCCGTATCCCTGATCTGCTGTTGCTCAAGACGTTGGATCTCCTGTTCAAATTGTTCGCGCCCTTGCTCAAAAAAATCAGGTCGGTTCAGCCACCGCTGCGCCTGGACTGGATTAGCCAGGGCCAAATCGAGGCCGCCAATTATCATCATGAGATAAAAAAACGATCGCATCATAGCTCGATATATCACTAACGAGTGAATAATCGTGAATAAATATACATAAACAGCGTTGTAAAATAGGCCACTGGTCGGTTAGCCCAATTTTCTTGCCCCTCATCTATTATACAAATGCCTCATGGAAATAAACCTTCAGAAATGCTGTCAGAAGACGAATTTTTGTGGAAAGGTGTCGATTAACTGGATACAGCACATAAATAAAAATTTCAGGAGGCTGGTAGGCCGGTAATACCACTTGTAAATGCCCCGCTTCTAAGTCCGGAGCTACAATAAACCGGGGCAGTAGGGCAATACCCAATCCCTTCAAAGCGGCTTCTCGTAGGGCTTCCCCGTTATTGGAACAAAGCCGCCCCCGGACGGTGATTCGATGCTCACCATCAGGACCAATGAGATGCCATTGACTGGTTTCAGGCAGGTGACCATAGTGTAAACAAGAGTGCTCAGCCAAGTTGTGGGGATGCTGGGGGGAGGGGTGAGCGGCTAAATAGACCGGGGCGGCGCATAGCACTCGCTGGGTCGGGAGCAGGCGATGGCTGACTAAGCTCGTTGTCTGGAAAGGCTCACTAATCCGCATCGTCAGATCAAAACCCTCTGCGATCGGATCAATAAAGCGATCGTTGAGGGCTAGTTCTACCTTGAGATCGGGATATTGAGCCAGAAAGGTCATCAGCGCTGGGGCCAGATGGCGCGTCCCAAAGGACATGGGCGCATTAATGCGCAACGTCCCCTTGGGTTCTGTGTGGAGTTGCAGTACTGACTGCTCTGCATCCGCCACATCCGTCAGAATTGCTAAACAGCGATCGTAAAAAGCCAGCCCCGTATCCGTTGGTGTTACCCGACGCGTGGTGCGGTGCAATAGCTGTACCTGTAAATGATCCTCCAAACTGGCTACCAACTTGTTGACCTGCGATCGCGATAACCCCAACTTCCGGGCCGCTGCCGCAAATCCCCCCGTCTCAACCACGTGGGCAAACGCCCGCATACACTCCAACTTATCCATGATGATGACCGACTGACCAATTGTGATGGCTCCCATGCCAGGGGCTTAGGAAGATTGTCGCCTAAAATGAGACAATCTGCATCCAAAATTTTATATTGTCTTTTATTTTGATTTAATGCATCATAAAAGAAAGCAATTTCGGTTACGTTGCAAACGAATTCCTGATGCAGGAGGCAAACACAATGATGACGCTACGACCAGCTCATGACCGGGGGGTTGCCAATATTGGTTGGTTAGATAGTCGCCATAGCTTTTCCTTTGGCAATTACTATGACCCCAAGCACATGGGGTTTGCTAGCCTGCGGGTGATTAACGAAGATAAAATTGCGCCGGGTAAAGGCTTTCCCACCCACGGCCATCGTGATATGGAGATTGTCACCTATGTCTTGGAGGGTGCCTTAGAGCACAAGGATAGTATTGGCAATGGTTCCATCATGCGCCCCGGCGATGTGCAACGGATGTCGGCGGGGACGGAGATTTTACACAGTGAATATAACCCCAGCGATCGCGAAGCTGTCCATCTTCTCCAAATCTGGATTTTACCCGATACCCAAGGGTTGGAACCCAGTTATGAGCAGACCCATTTTCCAACTTCAGAGAAACAGGGGAAGTTACGCCTGATTGGTTCCCGTGATGGTCGCGAAGGTTCAGTGATCATTCACCAGGATGTGAGTTTGTATGCCACCCAACTTAATGCCAATGAGGACGTTGTCCATGCTTTAGCTGCCGATCGCGTTGCCTGGATACAAGTTGCCCGTGGAGCCATTTCCCTGAATGGTCAAGCCTTAACCGCAGGTGATGGGGCCGCGATCGCGGCAGTGCCCGAACTCACTTTCCAAGGGCACGCTGCTAGCAGTGAACTCCTGCTGTTTGATATGGCCGCCTAGCAGCAGCACCTGCCACCTGAACGCATCGCTATTCCCCTAGCCCGTCGTCGGCTGAAAAACCCGTGCGGCGGGCACTGGTCTGAGATACGGTATTCGCAATGAGGGCTGGCGGCGGTATGGATTCTCTTTACTTAAAAAGACTGGTCAATCCCTGCTTCAGTAACAAGATCCCCTCTTTAACCACAGTGACGCCAAAAATTAAGACCGAAGTTGTCAAGGTTAATGCCATAAGACATACCACTAGGCCCGCTAAACTAATCGCCCCATCATCATCCAGCAGACCAAATCCTGTGATAAAAACTCCCATTGCGGGGAGCGTATTGGTTAATGGGATCGGAAGCATCATGGAGCAAGCCATAAGGGCAATCATGCCACCCAGGATCATCCGTCCCAGACGACTAGTGCACAACGGTGTTAATCGGGGACGAGACAGCACTTCAATCCGTTGCAGCCACGGTATCCCCGCTTTAACAAAAGCTTGGGCTTTGGGCAGGGCGATCGCAAATTGGTTAACCCGTTCCGGTAGCCAGGGTCGAGTCCAACCAGTCATCAGTTGAACAGCCAACAGAAAAATGACAAAGCCAAAGGGGGTGGAGTATCCCGGTGCAGGTACCGGCAGTGCCGAGGGAAGCGATAGCAGCACCAACAGAAAACCAAAAGTCCGCTCACCCGCTAGCTCTAAGATCGCGGACAAGGTGATTTTATCGGGCCGTTCTTCCTCAAAAAAATAGCGATGTAACTCTTGAGATAATCTTGCCATAAATGCTAAAGAAGGATGGGCGGTTGAGTCTGTTTCCAGACGGATTGAGTCTAGTAGCTCAAAAAGTAAATTCTGCAATGTTTGTAGTGCTGGCTTTAGCCAGAAACGACTAAAACCGTTACTACCAACATTGCAAAACTTTATGCTTGTTGTACTAGACTCATCTAGTTAAGAATAGCGCAAGTTGGCTTGTAGATACTGGCACCAATCGATCGCTAGGGGAATTTCGGTAAACGGAATTTGCAAGGGTGGGCTAGCCTCGGTCAAGGTGATTTCCAAGACAATTGCTTGTCCCGACGTGGGCGGAGCCGTTAGCACGATCGCCTGCCCATCGACCCGCACGGTTACGGCCTGGATTTGATTGAGGGACACCGTTTGCAGATTAATCGGTCCCTGGCGCGTTGGCTTACCCCAGGTCAGCCGATCGCCCTTTTGACCCAGGACTGCATAAATGTCGTATTTCGAGCGATCGTAGTCTGCCGCCCAACGTCGATAGGCTTCCAATTTGTGATACTCCTGCCAACCTGCCCAAGCTAAGCCAATGAACAGTCCTAGCAGGGGTAACCAGATTAATCCATGTGCCATAGTTATTGATGATAGTAACTGCGATACCAGGTAACAAATTTATCGAGACCCACCGCGATCGGGGTTTTGGGTTCAAAGCCAACAGCTTGCTTCAATGCTGTAATGTCTGCATAGGTTTCTAGCACATCACCCGGTTGCATGGGTAGCAATCGTTTTTCTGCTGATTTACCCAATGCGGTTTCTAATATCTGAATAAACTCTAATAACTCCACTGGCTGATGATTACCGATATTATAAATCCGATAGGGGGCGTAGCTACGGCTGGGATCAGCTTGATCAACGGTGTACGTCGGATCGGGGATCGGGGCTTGATCTAATACGCGTACTACCCCTTCAACAATGTCATCAATATAGGTAAAATCTCGTCGCATTTTCCCATAGTTAAATACCTCGATCGGGTGTCCGGCTAAAATGGCCTGGGTAAACTTAAAGTAGGCCATGTCGGGGCGACCCCAGGGACCATAAACCGTAAAAAAGCGTAGCCCGGTTGTGGGTAACTGATATAAATGGCTGTAGGTATGGGCCATAAGCTCATTAGCTTTTTTGGTCGCGGCATATAGGCTTACCGGATGATCAACGTTGTGCTGTACGGCAAAAGGAATCACGCGATTAGCCCCATAGACGGAGCTAGAAGAGGCATAGACTAAATGTTCAACTTGTTGCTGACGGCACCCTTCTAAAACATTGACAAATCCCACGAGGTTGCTATCGACATAGGCATGGGGATTTTCGAGTGAATAACGGACCCCTGCTTGGGCGGCCAAATGGATGACCCGATCGGGGACTTGGGTCTGAAATAGGGTAGCGATCGCCGCCCGATCAGCCAGATCGAAGGGATAAAACTGGAAGTTGGGATAGGCTTCTAATTGGACCAAGCGATCGCGCTTCAGTTGAACATCATAATACGGATTGAGGTTATCGAGTCCCAGGACAGTTTCACCGCGATCGAGGAGGCGTTGACTCACAAAAAAGCCAATAAAACCTGCCGCTCCTGTTACCAGAATTTTTGCCATTAGACGCTGGGTAAGAACAAGAATGTTTAAGATCTACTTATCCTACCGCGTTTGTACAGTGGTTACCCATCCCCTACGGTTGCACAAAGATGACATAGCAATCCCAAATGGTTTGCAAAGGACCGTGGGAAAGGCCTCTAACCTGTGCAGATAGGATACCCACCCCCTGCTCATAAATGATCTGAAATTGCTATAGCTGCTAGCCATCTTCATCAAGTGTGCTTTTGTACTAGCGCTTGAATCAGGACTGAAGAGGCTCGAAAATTTGTTTGCTGTAGTTGGGCGATCGCATCGGCAAAGTCAACCCAACCCCGTATTGCTGCGCGATCTAAAATACCCAGCACGCCTGTGAAGGCTAGCCTTCTGTTAGCGGCAACCCGGCGAGCAGCAAGATCATCAAGTAAAATCAAGTCTGCCTTGAGGGTTTCAGCTAATGAGATCGCAGCCCTTTCTCCTGCATCCAATTTTAGGAGTTCTGAGTCTGGGGAGGGTGCTGTTGATTGCAAACTGAGCCAAGTTGGTGGAGAAGCAATCCAAGTTTGCACAACCAGTGGTGCTTTTGAGGCATTAAGCTCATCCCGTACCGTTTCGGGAATGGTGATAGTCTCGAAGAGGCGAGGCAGCAGATCGATATGGCCGATTACAACCAGATAGGAAATCGGCGAGGTGTCGGCAACAACTAGCATGACTTCAATTGAGGACAGGTGATGGCCCTAGGCTTGCCCTAAAAGAGCATCGTTTTCCAGGTCAGCTTCGCTGAGGGGTGGTTCAGCCTGTTCTTTTTGCAAAAAGTTGTACGTATCCCACCGGGAATCGAAACCAAGAAGTTGCCCCACTTCTCCGGCTCCAAGGGTACCTTTGCGGTAGGCTTCTATGGCGAGAAGTTCGAGGGAGCGACGAGTCAGGGTTTCGCGATCGTCGGCCAGTCGATCCGCGATGGGGTCTGGGATATCGAGGGTGATTTTCATTGTTTTGGAATAGGAGACAGATTTAATCATACCGGGCATATCCAGGGAGTAAGCAGCTAACCCCCAACGATGCCCCAGAAAGCCTAGTCGTCTGTCCCGTTTAAGATGCGGGCTTCGACTAGCTCAGCCTGAACGGATCGGTCTCTTCCCTTCCCTTATCGGGGCGGACGGGGGA
>NZ_JBRCAD010000124.1:0-12624 GCF_053493415.1 Trichothermofontia sp.
GGCGGCGCGCGTTGAACTCTTCCAACCGTGCGAGTTGTCCCAGGCCGATGCGCGCCGCAATGTCCGTCATGTTCAGCTTGGCACCAGCGACCTCGACCTCCTGGCCGCCGTCGGGAAGCCGCACCACCCCCTGCAGACGGAGGCGCTCGCAGCGCGTGGCTTCGTCCTCGTCGTTGAGCACGAGGCAGCCGCCCTCGGCGGTCGTGATGTTCTTGTTTGCGTGAAATGACACGCACACCAGGTCACCGAAGCTGCCAATGCGGTGGCCGTTCCAGCGCGTCCCCATGCTCTGGGCCGCATCCTCGATCACGCGTAGGCCGTGTGCCTGCGCCAGCGCGCGGAGCTGGTCCCGGTCGACCGGCATGCCCGCGAGGTCCACCGGGATGATGGCGCGGGTCCGTGGGCCGATGGCGCGTTCCACTTCCCGCAGATCGATGAGGCGGGTGTTAGGGTCGACGTCGACGAACACGGGCCTGGCCCCGTGGCGGACGATCACATTGGCGGTCGCTACCCAGGACAGGGGCGTGGTGATCACCTCGTCGCCCGGTCCAATGTCTAGCGCACGCAACGCCAGCAAGAGGGCATCGGTGCCGGAATTACAGGCCACACAGTCACTCACCCCCACATAGGTGGCAAATTGCTGTTCAAAGGTTTCAACCACCGGGCCACCGATATAAGCACCAGAGGCCAGGACCGCTGCCACCGCCTGGGTGATCTCATCACCCATTTGCTGATACTGTCCGACCAGATCGAGGGGGGGAATGGTATTCACAAACAGAAATTCCAGTACAGAGCAGGGAGTCGGGCAAGGAGGGTACCGGGCCTGAGCCGTGGGAAAGGAACCTCCCGACGGCGGCACCAGGGCACAGGACTCATCCCAAGCATGGGTAAGCCTGACCTTCATAGAACCAAACTTTGTCCGAAAAAGAAAGTCACTAGCAGCCACCCAGTCTGGCCAGCCGCCCTCTGGAGTGCGATGCACGTGCTAGGGTAAGCAGTACCCTCCCCTGTTGCGCTAACCGGGCCAAAACCAATGATTGAACTGAGTTTGGGAGATCTCCTCTGGGCGGCTGGGCTGATGGCGATCGCGATCGGACTATCCGCATGGCAACAGCTAGGCCTCGCGAGCAGTCTGGCAATGGCCACGGCCCGCACGACGCTGCAACTCTTAGCCGTCGGGTACTTGCTAGCGATCGTCTTTAGCCTCCAATCCCCGTGGGCGGTGCTGGGGGTGGTGCTGGTGATGAGCACGATCGCGGCGGTCGTCGCCCGGAACCGCATTAGCAAACGCTTTGCCCGTCTGTTGCCCCTCGTGTGGGGTTCAATTCTCATCAGCACAACCCTCACCCTCGGCTATGTCACCCTGCTGGTGATTCGGCCCCCGGTTTGGTATGAACCACAATATCTGGTTCCCCTGGCTGGGATCGTGTTAGGGAATGCCATGAACAGTAGCGCGATCGCCGGGGAGCGGCTGCTCAGTACGGTTAAAAACAGTCGGCTGGAAATTGAAACCCACCTGAGTTTAGGGGCGACGCCCCAACAGGCGATCGCCACCTACCGCCGGGAAGCGATTAAAGCGGGTCTCATCCCGATTATCAACGCCATGATGGTCGTCGGTATGGTCACCCTGCCGGGCATTATTACCGGTCAACTCCTCAGCGGGGTCGATCCGTTTATGGCCTCCCTGTACCAGATGTTGATCATGTTTATGCTGGCCTTTGCTAACCTCCTCTCGGCCCTACTTGTGACCTGGGGGCTTTATCGCCAGTGCTTTAATCGCGCAGCCCAACTCATTTTGGAATAGGATTTTTAGCGCCGAGCTAAGCCACCAGCGGTTGACATACATGTCCCGCCAAGCCTCTACGAAGGACTGCCTAGATCATCTAGAGACCCGCTAAGCCACCAGCGGTTGACATACATGTCCCGCCAATTCCTGTTCCTGCTCGGCTAGGGCTTGAATGGATTGGGTGATGACCGCTGGGATGGTCAAGCCTGCCTGGTGCGATCGTAGCCATTGTTGGGCCGTATTACCTTCCCGCAGCAATTTTTTCACCGGGGACAGGAAGCACTTAAAGCCCCGTTGTTGGCTGTAGGCTTCTACCTCGGTGTAGAGTTGCTCAATCCATTGCCGTGCGGTGATTTCCCGGCCATCCTGCCAGTGGTGGAGCGTCGCGTCTAAACTGTGACGAGCGGCGGCAATTTCATTCTGATCGGCTAGGGTGACGAGGGCATCAGCCGTCAGTTGGCTCCGTTGCAGCGGATCAAGGGTTTCGTCCTCGCATAATTGCCAGAGGCGGGCTTCCAGCAGGGCGGTAATGGCCAGCAGGGCGATCGGATCGGTGACTAAATCACACACCCGCAACTCTAGCCGATTCAAACTATAGGGACGGCGATCGCCATTGGGTCGCACGGCGCTCCAGAGATGGCGCACATTTTGCATAGTGCCCGCAACCAGTTGGGCCTCAGTCCAGTCAATAAAATGCTGGTGGCTGGTAAAGAGGGGGACGATTGCCGGGGTTTTCGGGAAAATGCCCCACCGAGTGGAGTGGTAGCCCGTGACTTGGCCATCCAGGAACGGGGAGGCCGCACTCAGGGCCAGGTACAGAGCCGCCTCGACCCGGACCAAGCGACAGGCCCGCATCAGCAATTCGGGGTCGTTAATACCGATATTGATATGGACACTTGCGGTAACCACTTTCGTGCCATAGGTTTGCTCGATATAGGTATGGTAGGGATGGGTCGGATCGGAACGGTAGAAGTGGTGGCTATCCCCTAGCGAGAGGGTACTGCCAGGAATGAGGGTGTAATTGCCGAGGGTCTGCAAATATCGCCGCAGTTGTACCCTCGGCTGGATGAGGTAACACAATAATTGCTCGTAACGGCTACAGGGCGGGGTGGTGTATTCAACATTGCGGCTATCGGGTTCGCGCACAAAACCGGGCAGGTCGGCAGTAATGCGATCGGAGAATCCCACAATCTTGCCGTCCGGGGTTCCCGTATAGATTTCGATTTCAAAGCCTTTCAGTAATAGGTTTTTAGGCAGCACAGGCTTCTCCCCCTCAATCGGATAGGAATGGGCGTTCGCACCGTGTCTCCAGCGGAGTATGGCGGTTCCCCCTCCTTAACCGTACTGTGTTAACCCACTATCGCGATCGCCCAGTTGGCCTAACCCGCTGTCTTAACTTTCTGGCAACCCACCACAAGTAGCTCTGATACCTCGGTTAACCCTTGGGAACATGGGCTTATGGATTGGCTAACATGGAGTAAAGATCCCCAGATCCCGTTTGCCCGCAGCAGGGTGCCGTCCCCCATCCGGTCAGCGCCTAACCCACGGGCACCATGCCTAACCCAGCACCCTTACCGATTCCCCGACCTTGTCTTCCTCTCCCCCGCCCGATCGTTTTAAAGGGATTGCCCTCTTCACCCCCGGTGGGGATGCGGTCTATTGCATCGATCCCGATAAACAAAAGCACTGGCACGTGCAACTGTGTATCGCTTTGCAATCCATCCTGGAGCTACCGGAGCCACCCCACTTCCTGGTTCCCTGCTATACGGCCACGATCGATCGCTGGTACGATCCCCAAACCCAAGACCTACACTGGGTGGCTGAACTCTATCCCCCCGTCCGTCGCTATCAATTGCTCCTGAATGCTATGTTTCACACCACTGGCCTATCCTGGCAGGTGGTTTCCTCGCATCAATATGCGTGCAATCCCATCCTCTTCACGACCTATCGTGAGCAGTTTCCCCAACTGTGGGACTGCCACAACCTGGTGGTGCAAATCAGCCAACCTTCAACCCAGGAAATGATGGCCACCACGGCCCACGATGTGGCGATCGCCCTCGCAAGTCGCTATCCCCCCGCCCTCGCCCAGCCTTCAGCCGCCCCAGCGATCGAGGGCTATGCCTTGCGCCTCTTCGTGTCTGCCCATGATGGCATGACGGAAAAGCTCCTGCATAACCTCCGCCAGGTTTTAGAACACTCCCTGGCCCATCCCTATACCCTCAAGGTAATCAACGTCGTTAAACACCCGGAGCAGGCGGAACGGGATCAGATTACCGCAACCCCCACCCTGGTCAAACTATGGCCGCCCCCCGTGCGTAAGATTGTCGGTGACCTAGGCACGCCGGAACAAATCCTCAGCCTCCTCAATAGCACCATGCCCTACGATTAAAGTTGAGCAGACTGGGTAATGGCCCTTTGCTGTCGGTGGTACTGGCGACGTTGGGCAAACCAGGCTTGTAGTTGCTGGCGGCACTCGACTTCTAGAACATTGCTGACAACCTTGAGCTTGTGGAAGGAGGCGGGGCTATCGGGTAGGTTCAGAACAGTACGCACAGCTCCGGTTTTTGGATCACTGGCTCCATAGACCAGCAACCCTAAGCGAGCTAGCCCGATCGCCCCTGCACACATGGGGCAGGGTTCCAACGTCACGTAGAGAATGCAGTCATTCAAGTGCCAGTTGTGTTGTTGCTGGCCAGCCCGTCGTAAGGCCAAAATTTCGGCGTGGGCCGTTGGATCGCAGTCGCGTTCGCGCCGATTCTCAGTGGCGGCCAGAACTTGCCCCTGGGGTCCCACCAGTACGGCCCCCACCGGGACTTCCCCGGCTTCTCCAGCCCTTGCAGCGCGGGCGATCGCCTGCTGCATCCAATAAACATGGCTGGGATGGGACGGATCGGCGATCGTGATGAGGGAGCTTGACTCTAATGCAGTCATGGTGTGGGGTCTACGGATATTTAGGATGTTTTTTCGGTCAACCGAGGGGCCATTTTTAGCAATTGTCTGAAAATTGTCTGAAAAGATTGCCCTAACTTTACGGATAAAGCAATTCCACGCTGCATTGAATAAAATAGGCAGGCTGGCGGGCAAGTCCAAATTCTCGGGTGCGATCGGCCAGATTTTTCTCCCCAATCTGGGTAGAAAGATGGGCAGACGTTCTAGCCGCTCAGAGCTAAGGTTGACATGCTAGGATGACCACATGGCATGACGTGTAATCAGGACCACGCTTGAGGAGTTACCTGTAGGCTGGCAAGCTGGCTGGCAGTTGCCATCAGGATACCCCCGATCGGGGCTATCGTGAGGAAAGCCCCAGACCGGTCAGGAGAGGTTGTTCGTGGGAGCAACCCGCTTACAGGGAGGTAGGGTCAGCCTAAGCTCCCCCATGATCCCAATCTATTGGAGCGGGGAGTATTCACGCAAGGAGGTTCCATGAATCCCCCATCAGAGAAAGTCTCGCAAACCCCTCAATCATCTGCATCTTCCCCGACGCCGCCTAGCGAACCAGCGGCTCCCCCGATGGAGGAATCTCCGGCCTTGCAATCACCTAAGCGACCAGCCCCCGCCGCGAAAACCCCAGGTAAGGCGGCAAAATCCAGTGGGATGCTGGAGATTGTCTCGCACTCGTCAGCCAAAGCTAAGGCTGCCCAGGCCGTATCGGGGAAAAACACCGATCCAGCGTCGGCGACTCCGGATAGCCCAGATACTCTCTTCCCAACCCCGTCAACCACCACAGCCTCGAAGGGCGCTGAGGTCGAAGGGACGAACGCAAGAACCAACGATACGACGCCCACAACCGAGGGCAAGGAAAAGGATCGCAATCATCCGATTTCCCCCCCCAGCGAACCGATGCAGTATCGGGCGATCGGATTAGTCCGGGGTCTATACACAGCAAGCGAAGAGCAAGTCACGCGGGGAACCATCCACACCACAGACGGCTCGGTCATTGATGCCGTCTTGCTAGGCCGGGTGATCAGTCTGATCAAAAAGCATATTGATCTCACCAAGGAACACCTATGGGTTGTCTATCCCCGCACCCGCGAAGAGGGCGATAGTCTCCATATGCAGGTTGTCGGTATTTGGGAACCCGAAAGTCTCAGTAAAGAGGGAGAAGACGAGCCAGCGATTACGGCGGCAACCCCAGCCGATTTACCGGAGCTAACCCCCTCTGAAATCGCTGAGCCACTTGCCAGTCTGAAGGTCGCTGAGTTAGCTTCAGCTACCAGTGATCTAGTACCTCAGCCCAATGTGGCCAAGGCGGAGGAAATTGAGGCCGATATCGTGCCAACACCGGAAGGGGGTGTTGCACCCGTGGCTGCGTCTGAGCTGCCCGATGGTTTCTTCTCCATTCGGGGTGAAATTGTGCACTATGCCCAAGAGACGGAAAAGTTGGTTGTTAAGATTAAACAGCAACCCCGCAAGGCATCCCAGCGGCCTAAGGCATTTAAGTTAACGCTTAAGGGAACGTTGGATTCTCCCAAAGTACTCCGGCATTTCTGGGACTTGGAAGTCCAACGGGAAGGGAATGATTTAGTCGTGCAAAAGGGCACCTTGATCGGCATTATTCCACCCGTGAAGAAGCGACCCTCCCAGGGCGATCGCAATTTTCAGAAAAAACGTCCGCCGAACGGCAATAAGAAACCGTTCAAGCGACCGCGCCAGTCAGCCGGACCGGAGAAGGCGGGAGAAGCCGAGATGCCCCGTTCCAGTCCCAAACCGAAGCCGATGAAGCGTAACGATCCTGACCGGCGATCGCCGAGAGTACCGCGTAATCCCCTCTAGGCAGTAGGCAGTAGGGGCCACCTCTGTTGATGCGGACGCATCTGGCTCCCAACGCTATTCAGTCATTGCCCCACTGCAACTGGAGCCAGCCCCAGCGGTACAACCAAAACAGTGGGCAGCTACCTGGATCGGGCGATCGCCGAGATCGCTTAGCTTCACCTCAAAAATAGTTTGGGGAAGGGGCATATCCAGCATTTGATTAAAGTCACAATCATAGAGTCGGCCATCCCAGCCAACCGAGAGGGTATACCGACACATCAACCCGGCCACGGCTGCCGGGTTAAATTGGTTGACAAGCTTTTCCATATAGGCTTCCAGGTTACCCGACTCGAGCAAAAATTCTAAAAAGCGACTAACCGGCATATTAGTAATCGTATAAAGCTGATTAAAGACAATGCCATATCGTCGCATCATTTCCCGTTTCCAGGTTGCTTCTAGTGATCGCTGACTCGGTGGCAAAAAGGCACCCACGGGATTGGTGACTAGGTTTAAGATCAGACCACGATCGGGTTGTCCATAGCCGAGCGCATTAAACCGCCGCAGGGCGGCGATCGAGGCGTCAAAGACGCCAGGCCCCCGTTGGGCATCCGTTTGTTTCAGCCCATAGGCGGGGAGTGAGGCGATCACTTCGACCTGGTGTTCAGCCAGAAACTCCGGTAAATCTTGATAATCCGGTAGCTGGGTAATGGTCAAGTTGCACCGATCGATCACATGACACCCCAGTGCCCGCGCCTCACGCACGATTTCCCGAAATTGGGGATGTAACTCCGGTGCACCACCGGTAATGTCTACAACGCCGATCGTTCCGGTAGCTAATAGCCGCAGACAGGCAGCGATCACCTCTGGCGTCATTACTTCTCGGCGATCGGGGCCGGCATCCACATGGCAATGGCGACACACCTGGTTGCAGCGCTTGCCCACATTCATTTGCAAGACGGTTACGGCTTGCGATCGCAAGGGCTGATGCCCCGCACTGGCAACGGCAGCCTCGAACGATCGCGTCAGGGGAAGTTCGGCGAGCAGATGCCGTTGCGCTAAGGGGGAGGCGAGGGGATGGGAGCGATGCTGTAGGCTAGGATGGAAGTCGATCTCAGTCACCGGCAAACTTCAGGCAGACAAATATCCCCTAGCCTACATCAAAATTTGTTGGGCTGTATTGCCCATCTGCACCCCCCTGTACCCAGTCGCGCCCCCACAAATCATGTGACGATAATGCAAGGGAGCGGGGCAAACGGGGACCCACAAAGATACAAAGCCACAAAGACGCAAGGACATAACATCGTAAGGTACCCATGAACAGCGCTTCGGCATTGCCCCCTAACACAAAACCCGAAAATGATTGGCGGCTATTTCTGCGGTTGGTCCCCTACGTCCGGCGCAGTGTGAAGCCGTTCGTGATCGCGATGGTCTTGTTGATGCCGCTCTCGGCAGCAGGGGCAATTCAGCCCATTTTGATTGGACAGGCAATCTCGTTGATTCGCCAGGACCCGGTGATGGTTTTTTTGGCGGGGAAATCGCTCAATGCAGGGCTGAACTGGGTGATTGTCGGCCTCATGATAACCGTGGTACTGCGGTTGCTATTGGGGTCGGTGCAGGGCTACTTGGTACAGCAAGTAGGCCAGGAGATTACCGCCGAAATTCGCGATGACCTGTTTCACCATGTCACATCGCTGGCAATGCGCTTTTTCGATCGCACACCCGTCGGACGGTTAATTACCCGCTTAACCAGTGATGTAGAAGCTTTGGGTGATGTGTTTTCCACGGGTGCGATTGGGATTGTGAGTGATTTATTTTCAGTCCTAGCGATCGTCATTGCCATGTTTTTCAGTCAGTGGCTGCTGGCCCTGATGTTGTGTATGCTGCTGGTACCGGTTAGTTACCTAATTCTTTACTTTCAACGACAATATCGCAAGGCGAATTATCGCGCACGAGATGAGTTATCCGCACTCAATTCCATGCTACAAGAAAATATTATGGGTATTGGGGTGGTACAATTATTTCGTCGAGAAAGTTTGAATGCCGATCTATTTCGCAAAACAAATCAAAAATACATTCGCGAAGTTGATAAAACAATTTTCCATGACTCGGCAGTATCGGCTACTTTGGAGTGGATTTCCTTAGTCGCGATCGCGATGGTACTTGGTTTAGGTAGTCTTCTAGTAATTGAAGATAAACTAACGTTTGGAGTCTTATCTTCCTTTATTCTTTTTTCCCAACGATTATTTGATCCCCTACGCCGTTTTGCTGAAAAATTCACGATGCTGCAATCAGGCTTTACCGCTGTTGAGCGAATTCGGGATTTATTGAATGAACCGATCGAAATTCGTGATCCGGAAACTGGAGGAGTAGGCTTAAAAAGTAATCTAGACCTACAAGCATCATCTCTTGATCAAACGCCCAGCCCAATCCCAGGTAAAATTTCAACTCTAGGTAAAAAACGCGGTGAAATTCGTTTTGAAGGGGTATCATTTGCCTACAAAGAGGATGATTACGTCCTAAAAGATCTCAATTTCACTATTCAACCCGGTGAAAAAGTTGCCCTTGTCGGTCCCACGGGAGCCGGGAAAAGTTCCATTATTCGCCTCCTCTGCCGTCTATATGAAGCCACCGAAGGTCGCATCATCATTGATGGCCTTGATATCCGCGATCTGCGTCAACAAGATCTCCGGCGCTATTTAGGGGTTATTCTGCAAGATGGCTTCCTGTTTACCGGTGATGTGAATAGCAATATTGCGCTTGGTGAACCCTACTCAGAGGCTGACATCCGGGCCGCTGCGGAACAAACCAATGTCGCTGCCTTTATTGAGCGTCTACCCCAGGGCTATACCACCCCCCTGCGAGAACGCGGTACCAACCTCTCAGCGGGGCAAAAACAACTGCTCTCCTTTGCCCGCGTTGCCATTCGCGATCCAGAAATTTTGATCCTTGATGAAGCCACAGCTAACCTGGATGTGCGCACCGAATCCTTGATTCAAGAAGCCTTAGATAAATTATTGCTCGATCGCACGGCTATTATTATTGCCCACCGCTTGTCTACCATTCGCTCGGTCGATCGTATTTTGGTCCTCAAACATGGCCAACTCGTTGAATCTGGTAACCACGAAACCTTACTTGCCCAAGGGGGTCTGTACGCCAGTCTCTATTATCTCCAGCAGTTAGGAAACTAAGTATTAACACCTGGATGGCATCGCAATCGGACTTTTGCCGAACCCCTGGCCCAAATACGTCAGCTACGGAACTGATATGACGATACGGTGTTAATCGATCAATACACGATCAATACCTTGTTAAGGTGCGTTACAGCACTTCCACACTCAGTGAGGTACAGGCAAGGGACTTAAGCCCCTTGTTCGCAAGGCTTGGCAGTACTTCAACAATCCTTCATTAGAGAGGCAACGGCTGTATTCATCAATTTCACAAAAGTGTGGTTCCGCGCCTTGCTATCTCCCTTTACGGCAAAAACAGGCATAACCTAGAACTAACTCGCTACGGGCTTATCCCTATCGCTGAGCATGAGTTGCTCATAAACAAACCATAAATCACAGCCTGTTTACCCTCCACGGTGGTCGCCCCATGATTGGGTGGGGGCAGGGCAAGCAGGGCCAGCCGATGTTGGCAGGAATACGCGTCTGAGAAGGAAACAGGCATAAGATAGAGCTAATCGACTGAATCCCGTCGTCCGCCATCCTATGAGTGGATCGCCACCATCTGTTCCGGCTGCGAAGCCGATCGCTACGCCACCGTTAGATCGCTTCCTGGTCTGTGGTTTGGGGAGCTTGGGCGAACATTGCGTGGTCAACCTCAAACGTTTTGGTGTGCCGGTCATCGCGATCGAACAGTCGCCGCCCTCAACCTGGGAAGTACCCGACCTGGCAACCTGCCTGACCCAATTGGTGATTGGTGATTGCCGTCAAGCAGAAACGTTGCAACAAGCAGGGATCGATCGCTGTCGTGCCGCGTTATTGGTTACCCATGATGAACGGGTGAACTTAGAGGCAGCCTTTGCCGCACGATTACTTAACCCCCAGGTACGCTTGGTCGTGCGATCGGCCAAACAAGGCTTGAACCAACTCTTAAGCGAACAGATGCAAAACTATGTTGCCTTTGAACCCACCCAGTTGTCTGCGGATGCCTTTGCCTTGGCAGCACTGGGTAACAATACCCTGGTTTTTTTCCAGTTAGAAGGGCAATTTTTGCGCATCACCCGTCGGGGGATTGCCGCTGGACACCGCTGGTGCAATCAACGCCAAGTGCAGGAACTGAATACACGGCGGCGGCGCGTGTTAGCCCATCTCCCCCCTGGTCATACCCCAATGGAAGATGTCTACCAGTGGGACCCAGAAGCGGTTATCCGAGCAGGAGATACGTTAATTGATATTGAGGTCGAGGCCAATCACCGCTTATCTGCCAGGCGTCAGACAGAAGCCGTGTCCTGGCTCCAAAAGACCCTTACCCTTGGCCGGACCCTCCTGGCAAGCCCCCAACCCTTAACTGGCGCTTGGCAATCCGTCCAGCAGTTTTGGGACAAAAGTTTTGCTGACCAAATCCAGCGGGTCGTCATGGTCTGTGGCTTGAGCATTGTCGCGTTACTATTCCTGGGTACGACCCTGATCCATAATTACTTCCCAGATCAAATCAGTCGGCGTGAGGCATTTTACGCCACTGTGGTTTTGCTGTTAGGCGGCTACGGGGATGTTTTTGGCGGAGTACGCTTGGAAGACCCCCTACCGGGATGGTTGCAATCCTTTAGCCTGAGCCTGACGTTGATCGGAACAATATTTGTAGGCGTCGTCTATGCCCTGCTCACCGAAAAACTGCTGACGGCTAAGTTTCAGTTTTTGGCTCGACGCCCACCTATCCCGACCCAAAGTCATACGGTTATCATTGGCATGGGCCGAGTTGGCCAACGTGTCGCTACCTGCTTGCAACAATTTAAGCAACCCCTGGTGGGTGTTAACGCTTCGCCCTTAGCAGCCGATATCCTGCCCCAAATGCCTTTGGTCGTCAGCAAGGAGATAACCCAGGCGTTACCCAACCTAAACCTCAGTACGGCCAAAAGTGTCGTTGCGGTGACGGGGGATGAACTCGCCAATTTAGAAGCCGCTTTGACCGCACGGGCAGCTCACTCGGCAGCCAATTTAGTGATCCGCACCTACAATCGTCGATTTGCCGAAAATATGGGCCGCCTATTCCCCGATGCCCAAGTCCTCTGTGCCTCAGAATTGTCGGCCCAAGCGTTTGCTGCTGCTGCTTTTGGCGAAAATGTCCTCGGCCTTTTTCATTTCGATCGCTGCACCATCCTCGTGACGGAATACCAGATTGAAGCGCCGGACACCCTCAACCAACGCTTGCTCGGCCAAATCGCTTATGGCTATGGCGTAATTCCCATTCTGCATCAGCGATCGGGCCAAACCGCAACCCTGATGCCAACCGATGACCTCCGCCTACAGGTGGGCGATCGCCTGGTCGTCCTCGCCACTATTACCGGATTACAGCGAATTGAACAAGGGTGTCGATTGCCCTGTGAGTGGGTGATGCGCATTGATCGCCTGCCCTTAGGAGCCGATCGCAGCATTCTGGAAGAAGAAGCCCGAACGATCGTATCCCTGATTGCCGGATGTCCAATTAATGAGGCGATCGCCCTCATGCAACGCATCCCCGGTACGCTACCCTTGCCCTTGTACCGTCATCAAGCCCAACGGCTGGTAAAACGCCTACGTCGCGCTGGTTTTCAAGCTCAAGTCAACCCTATCAGCCCAACTGACCGATCTGAAGCTGATACGTCCAAAGAAGAGTGACCTAGCGATCGGGAAATAACCCCATTAAAAAGAGGCCACATATCCACACCACACCAGATGGGCGTAGCTAATCCAACAATAATGGCTGCCCCTCCTATCTTAGAAGAACAGCCATCATTAAAATTGAGCTGGCGATGAGCTATTTTTGCAGGAGGCGACCCTCCAACTATCTTCGCCGCAGGAGCGTTTCACCACCGAGTTCGGGATGGATTCGGTGTGGGACCACTCCGCCATAATCACCAGCAAGCCTGGGATGAGTGTGTACAG